>CAYHGS010000008.1:30196-52598 GCA_964356305.1 uncultured Candidatus Peribacteria bacterium | reverse complement strand
GAACGGGAATAGTGTCTCTTACGGACTTCAAGGGTGGCCTCTCGGCACCTTCAGCGGAAGGGTATGATCCGAAACTTACAGAGGTTACATCGGCTCGAGAATTTGTCGTGAAAATTATCAAGTTTGCGTTAAGCTTCCTCGGACTTATCGCGGTTATTATTTCCATCTACGGTGGTGTGAGAATTCTCACCTCGGCCGGAGAAGCGGACGGCGTAGAAAAGGGAAGAAAGGCTATTACCTATGCGGTAATTGGTATCATCGTCATCATGTCATCGTATGCAATTGTGAATACGGTACTACAGGCACCGGGCGGGGCTCCGGCGGGCGGACAGACGCAGACAGCGGCACAGAATGCCGCGTTAGGATTAACTCCTGTAGCCGGAAGTAATACGCAGGCAGGAAGAATATATAATGTAGTGATAAACATTATCAAGACGTATCAAAATTATGCACAGGGCGTTCTGGTAATAGAAAATATTCAACAGAGTGTTGATAAGATGTGGAATGGAACCGGTCTCAATAATCAGACCGTCGCGAGCAACACGATATCTCAGATTGAAACGAGTTATGGCACCATCGCCGACGCATTAAGTACGACAGCCGTGCGTAGTACAGAGCTTTCAGTTCTGACGGATATGGTTCAGTATCAGCGGCTTTTTGTAAAAAAATGGATTGATACCCGAAGGGCGGAGGTAATCGCCGTTGGAAATGCCGCGCTCCGCGTAACGGACAAAACAGCGCCCGCAACAAGCGTGGATATTACTACGTTCAACGGGGACTTCTCGGCATATGGTAAATATTTTACCGTAAAGTATGGAGAGCTAGTTGTAGGGCTCAAGGATGGTTCTTATGATATTGATGGCTCAAAGGTAAGTATAGGTATTAACGCGATGAAAACACAGCTCGCAAGCGACTTTGATGCGCAGATTGATAAATATTCGAAAGAAGTGGCCGATGTAAAAAGTAGTCTTTCGCAGGCCGATGGCACACTGACAATTACTGATGCCGGAAGAGCACTTTTTGAGAAGCTCTACGCGTCAAATATCGGATCGCCTGATATGATTCTTCAATTGAAAAAGGATAAAGTCTCACCTCTCGATAGCAAAAAAACATTAAAGGATTTGGCGACAAATCTAGGAGGGCTTTATGAAATTCTCAAGGACCTCAAGGGGGTAGACGTGAAATTAAGTACGAGTATCAAGGAGGGAAATGCGCCACTTATCGTAACATTCAAAACGCAAGGATCGAAAGACCCTTCAAATCTTTCTATCGTAGATGAAAATATTTTCTGGGATTTGGACGGAGATGGAAGTTTCGGAAAAACCGGAAAGGAGGTCAATAGTGTGGGCTGCGTTGAGCCAAAATCAGCAGTCGCGACTTGTATCTATAAAAAGCCGGGAACGTATCATATTGCGGTGAAGGTGAAGAGTTCTTCATTGGATAATAGTGTCATTGAAGGAATTCAATATGTGGATATAAAAGTAAATCCTGCACGCGCTCGATTTAATTTGCAGCTCATTTCTACGAATAATAATCACGAAGAAATAATTCCAATTACAGCATACGATAAAAACGGTTTATTGAAAATTGACCGCGCTCGCGTACAGCTCGCGTTCAGCGAGATTCAGAAGAGTCTCAAGTTCAGCGCCACGGGAACTATTTCGGGTGATACGAGCAAATTGGATGACGGAACTGACCTCTCGAAGCAATCGCAGGACACAATACAGCGCGTGAAGTGGTCTTTCGGGGATGGTTCGGAAGTGGATGATTCCCCCGCGGAAAATCCAAATATTCTCGTAGTAGATCATCCATACGCAAAAAAAGGCAATTATCAGGTTACGCTTGAGGTAACGGGAAAAGACGGCATCGTCGATAGAAAGATATTCTCCGTAAATGTTTCCGATATTTCCGCCATCATCAATGTAACTCCTGGATATACAGCAAAAGTAAACTCACCAATCACCTTTACGAGTTCGGTAACAAGTGATGGCAGTAAAGTAATAGTGACAGAGTGGAGCAGTACTCCGGAAAACGGAAAGCTCTCAAGCAAGCAACCGCAGTTCTCTGCGGCAATCGATAAGCCGGGAACGTATACCGTTGAGCTGCGAGTGCAGAATGAAAACAAAAGTGAAGCAATTGATAAAATCGACATTACAATCGAGTCCAATCCTCCGGTGGCAAAATTTTCCGCCAAACCTCCCGTAGCATCCAGACCGGCGGAAATACTTCTCGATGGATCTGATTCCTACGATCCGGACGGAGTAAGCACAAAAATTCTCTATCAGTGGAAGTTAGAGGGAGAGGAGAACAAGGATTACAAGATTCTCGACGGAAATGAAACCAACAAGACAATGTTGATTCAGTATCTTACGATAGGGGATCGGAAAGTAGAGCTCACGGCAGAGGATGAGAGTGAAAGAGGAAAAACAACAAAAGCATTGCAGACGGTGAGCATAAAATCATTACTGGATATGGCATGGTCTGATACGACACAGTCTACGGGAGTGCTCAACGCATCCGGCGAAGCGGAAATTACGCTCGCCATCCAGAGTAATAATGGAAAGACATATTCATGGGACTTCGGAGATGGAGAGGTGGAAGACGGTGTATTCGAGACACCGATAGCGACGACAAAGCATATATATAAGAAAGCCGGAGTCTTCACTGCTTTCGTGACCATTAAAGATGATAATAACGCCTCAGCAGGCGGCTCAACAGAGTTGTCCCGTGGGGGGGTGTCCCTTGGGGGAAATTCGCTCAAAATATCCAAACGAATTTCGATCGGATCCGGTGATGCGCCAATCGTATCCACTCGAATTCTCGTGAATGGTCAGGAGCCTGACAGTACGCAGATGTTTACGGTTAATAGAAAAGATGTAACAACATTTGACGCGTCTGCCTCGAAAAATCGTGATGGTACGGCGCAGAATCTCGATTATTCATGGGATTTTGGTGATGGAAAGAAAAGCACAAAGTCATCCAGTACCTACTCGTATAAAACACTCAGCCCGAAAGACATTGGATATTTCACAGCAAAAGTGACGATTACCGACAAATTGGATCCAACGAAAAAATCAGAGGATACTTTCAAAATAAATGTAGTCGCCCTCAAGCCGCAATTGAAGACGCTTCTGGTAATTCCACTCTCGGCGGAGTTTAAGACTCCGACTCGCGTTCAGCTCAAGGCCATAGAGGCAAAAGCTCCGGAAGGTTCAATTGTATCCTATAGATGGTGGTACTACGATCCAAAGGATGATACAAACGAACTTGGATCTCAAATCACGACAACACCGGAAACAACACTTACTATTGGAACAAAGGGTGAGGAGGGAGAGCAGGTTATCTATTCTTTTCAGGTAGAGATGCGCGATAGTGAGAATCAGATCATTACGGCAGCTGATATATTGGGAGCGGAAAACCTTCCGACACTTACGGTTACGAACGGTGCCAATAAGCCACCGGTCGCGGAAGTGATTGTAAACAAAACTTCGGTAGGCGTAGGCGAGGCGATTACCTTTACCTCAAATTCAAAAGATGTTGATGGAAAGATCGTTTCCTATATATGGGATCTAGATGGTAATGGTTTTCAGAATGATGAGACTACGACGAAATCAAGCGTGACGAAGACATACGATACCGTGGCTCCCGGTGGAATCAAAGTGCGCCTGAAGGTGATTGATGATAGTTATGCCGAGGGCATTTCACCTCCGCTTACAATTTATATAACTTCAAAAACAATACCACCAAAAGCTGCATTCACGGCCATGCAAAAAGATGGAACAATGCAGGTAATATTCAATAGTACGACAACGGTCGATCCATTAGTAACCGTAACGGATACAGTCTGGGATTTTGACACCGCATCAACATATAACTCCGCTGATTCGGATGGAAATGGCATAAAAGATGACGACAAGGATGCCACGACAAAAAATCCTTCATATACCTATCAGGCATCAGGCATCTACTACGTGCAACTTTCCGTAAAGGACTCGGCAGGGATAACGAACGTCATCAAGCTTCCGGTTACAGTAAAGCCCGTGGTGCAAACATCGGCATCGGGAGCTCCTATTTTTGTTATTCCGACATCGAGTACGGTAAAGGCGATATTGAAGACGGTTCCCGAAAAAGATTTGATGGATAATAGAATTCACCTCTCGGGAGAGTCGGGAAATATTACGATCGATTACTCCGCGTCACAGGGGGCAATCGTGAAATACGTTATCGATAAGAATATTTATTTTGATAGTAATGGTGATGGGGTGAGCGATAATGATGAAAATTATCAAGCGTTGACGCCAGGCAAGTGGCCGACCGATTATCAGAAATCATGGGGAAAGACAGGAATCAAACTTACGGTATTTGATAAAGATGGGAAATCATCTTCGGAAACAGCGGATATTATTTTTGATACACCGCTAGCCTCTGGTGCCAATAACGTATTTGCCGTTCCTGGGGCTGTCGAACTTGCGGGTAGCCTTGCGAGCATGTTTGGATTTGGTATACTAAGCTACAGAAGCAGAAGAAATAAAGAAAAAGTATAAGCTCGAAAAATAACCTCACTTATTTTATGGCAGACAATGTACAAGAGCAGCAGCCGACACAAGATTCAATGCAGGTTCCAATAAAAACGCCGGAACTTGGGGCACCAAAACAGATGCCAGTTGAGTCAGCCGGATCCAAGATAAAGAAGTTATTTTTCCTCATTATTGGAGGCGTACTCGCAGTATGGGCGCTTATAATTGGAATTGGCATGTCGATGGTAGGGGAAGGGGGAAAGGGAAGCGGCCTCGCAGGCTTGCTCGGCCTCCTCAGCACCACCCCAAAAGTAGCCATCAATCAATTTTCCATGTTTGTAACGCTATTTTTTGCGGCGCTCGGTCTTGTCGTAATATTCTACTTCATCACCTATCTCATTTTGAACGGGCGTACGGCACCAACCGATCCGTTGAAATCAGGAAGAAAAATAAAAACAATTCTTTCGGGTGTTGGACTGGTGATTGTTATCATGGGTTGGGTAGTATCATTCGCTTTTCTCGCGGGGAAGGCTGATACATTTTCAAATTTAGCCATGAGGCCGGCAATTGTAACTGAACCCGTAAACACGCTTGGACTCTCGGCACCGACGACGATTACCTTCGACGCCTCAGGATTTGGATCACTCATCAATGTACAGAAGTACAAAATTATCTCTTACCTTTGGGATTTTGGGGATAACTCAACCGGCACGGGTATGACCGTATCGCATGAATACATCGACAAGGGTCGCAATAGCGGAAATTTCACAGTCGCTTTAGAGGTAACACTTCAGGATGCGGCAGGTACGCAGAGCGTGAACAAGGACAATAAAATTACAATATCCATTAAGAATGTAAAACCGGCCGTACTCTTCGATGCGACTCCGGAAAAGGGTTCAACGCCACTATCGGTGTCCTTCGACGCATCGGATTCCAAGGACATTGACGGACAAATTACAAAATATGAATGGGATCTTAATGGTGATGGAAAATTTGACGAGGCCACTACGAAGACGGCAAGTTACGTCTATACGACCAATGGAAAATACGAGGTTGGACTTCAGCTCACCGATAATAGTGGCGACACGAGTATCGCCAAGAGAACAATTGATGTATCGGATACATTCGCGGTTAAGGCATTATTTGACGCGGTAGCAGAGCCAAATGGCAAGTTCCTCGTAGGAAAATCCTATCTCTTCGACGCGGCAAAATCCAATAGCCCAAATGGGAAGATTACACAGTACAGTTGGAACTTCGGCGACAATTCCGGGACGCAGAAGGTGAGAAATATTAGCCATGCTTTTCAAGCAAATGGTACCTATGAAATTACACTTACGGTAACGGATGAGGCCGGCGCCTCGGCAACCAAAACGAGAAAAGTTTCCGTCGGAGATGTGTCCAAGACCCCGGTTTCTAATATCGTGACTACGCCGGAGCTCGTCAAAGGAAAAGTAACAGGCACCGCTCCTTTTACCGTTAAATTCGATGCATCCAAGACAATAGATCTCAATAACGATATCGTTGATTACGCATGGGACTTTAACAACGATGGCACTCCGGATAAGTTTGGTGAATCTGCTACGAACATCTTCCCGGACAAGGGAACCTACACCGTCAGCCTCACGGTAACGGACTCACAAGACAACCAGATTAAATCGCAGGTAATCGTAGAGGTAACCGCACCCGGTCTTCAGGCAAAAATTAACGTCACGCCTATTACAGGAGTAGTTCCGCTCACGGTGAAATTTGATGCCTCGGCATCCACATATCTCGACGGACAGATCATTAGCTACACATGGGACTTCGGTGATGGTACGCCAAAACGTCAAGACGCTGCAAAAATTAGCTATAAGTATCAAAAAGTTGGTACCTATCTTGCCACCGTTACCGCGACAGGCAACGATGGGAAAAAGGCTACCGACAAGCAGACAATCACCGTACAAAATATTCCGGTAAAGGCATGTTTCACCGCGAACAGAAAAGAAGCGGTCGCTCCGGCGGACATCGTCTTCAACGCGAATTGTTCAACAGGTACGATTGCGAAATATAATTGGGATACCGACGGCAATGGCCTTTTCAATGACGATGCAGGTCCTCAGATTACCAAGACCTTCGACAAGGAAGGAGTGTATACCGTTTCGCTCGAGGTGACCGACACGCAGGGTGTAGTCGATACGCTCAGCGATACTATTACGATAACAACGCCGTAATTCACATTAATTCACATAAGCTTAGATTCCTATAAACCATAAACAACATCTCTCATGCTCAGCAAAGGACAAAAAATCGTTGTAAAAATCTTCAGCGCCATGGCATTACTCGCCCTCGTGTTCAGCATGCTCGCTCCGGTATTTATGGGGAAGTAGGGGGTTGATAGTTTTAAAAATAGTAGGAAAGTTGTTAATCGATAGTCTCAAAAATAGTAGAGAGTTTAGGGCCTGAAAAATAATATATTTTCTTGCATTTTCCGCATCCTCCTGCTAGTATTCAGGCACAAAGTACGAGCGGCATACAAGTAATAATTCCAAGAAAGGCCCGCGAAAATAGTGATCATGATCGGCAATACGATTATGTGAACACTCTTATTTTCCTAACCTTTCTTTTTTATGGTAACTCTAGAGTTGCTCGATCGCGCATCACCATATTCACAATGGTCCGATGAAAAAATTCTCTCGACCTGTGTATATTTTGGCGAAGAAGCACGAAAATGGCGAAACAAATTCTTGGGCTTGCTGCCTGAGATATACAGACGGAAATTATATGAGAGAAAAGGGTGCGATTCTATCATTGAGTTTGCATACAAAATGGGTGGAGTCTCGGAAGGACAGGTAAAAAATGTAATTTGTCTCGAAAAACGATTTCAGGAAACACCACTTCTGCATGAACTTCTTGTAAGTGGAAAAATAAGTATGCACAAAATGGAACGTATTACGTCGATTGCCGAACCAAATAACGAAGAATTTTTAGCCAATCAAATACAGCTCCTTTCTCGCCCAACGCTGGATACCCTCGTGAAAGATATAAAAAGAAGACATACGGAAAGTCTGGCATGCCAGAGTCTCGCATTGCCAACCATTCAAGAAACGGCACAAGTGTCAGTCCAATTTGACCACGACGTGGCCGAAGAAATTATAAAACTCAAAGAGATAGGGATAAATATTAACGATGAATTGAGGAAATTTTTAGAGCAGAGAAAAAGTGAAATAGAGGTAGGAAAGAATATATGTGCGGAAAGCGAGCAGACGAGGGCGCGACAACGTAGCGAGCAAGATAAAAAATCCTCACGATACATTTCAGCCGGCACAAAAAGTATTCTCAAGAAAGAACACGGTACAATTTGCTCAATAAACGGCTGCAAAAAGCCATCAAAAGACATTCATCACACGCAGCGCTACTCGATGATGAAAATAGTGAGTCCTAGTGATATGCACGATCCGAATTTTCTAGCGCCACTTTGCAAATCTCATCATGAAATCGCCCACGCAATAGATATAAAAGTTCAGGAAAGAAGAATGCGGCCCAGAAGGTAAGATCAGCTTCTCTCATGAATCAATATGCGCTTCTCTGAATTTAGAAGATTTCAGCTTCAAAAACGAACGGTAGAGCGTTGATCATTTCTAAAATACCAACCCCTTCTCAAAGCCAAGAAAATATGATATAATAAAAGGAAGCTAAAAATAAAAAACAAACCATGGCCGACGAACAAAACATAACAGATGGATCATTTAATCTGAATCAAGATCTGGCGAGTCAGCTTCCTGCGGTACCACCACAGACTATTGGCATCCCCGCGACAGATCAGATTATATATGCGCCGGCCGACGCGCCACAACCGCCAACGACTGTTCAATATGCCAATCCGGCTGCAATCAACCAGACAAGCTATGCTTATAGCGCAGCCGCTTCAACGATTGATCCGAACTCCATGATGGGAAAAATAAAAACATTTTTCACAAAACCACTTGGAAAAGTTCTTCTTTTCACCGCGCTCTTCCTAAGTCTTGGAGCGATGATAATGTACTCAACAGGTTCAGTTGGACTGAAGGGCTCATTCGTCAACGAGGCAACAGCTCCAACAATTACCTCTATTGAACCGGATAGCGTCAAGCCCGGCGATAGCGACAAGGGAATCAAGCTTAATGGCACAAACCTGGCATTCCTCACTCAGAATATCAAGGCAATCACTTTTGATGATCCAAATATTACCTCATCAGGGTATACCGATGGATTTGTTGCCGATGGCACGACAGGCCACATCTTCTTAAACATTAAGAAGGAGACCACGCCGGGAACGAAAAAGATTACCATTACGAACAGCAACGGTGACAGCGCGACATTCGATCTCAAGGTGATATCCGACGCATTAACGCCATCTATTACCTCCGTCTCGCCGGCCATCGTATATGGTACGGATGGATACGATACTCCATTCACCATTAATGGTAGCAATTTGAAGGATGCAACAGCATTCTTTCTGAAGAATAGCGATGGGGATGATCTTGTAAGTTTTGGCTACTTGGACAAAGTTGCTTCTGATGATACAAAAATTGTTGGAAAATTATATGTAGGAAAAAAAGCGACACCAGGTTTGAAGGAGTTAACAGTCAAAAATAGTGCCGGCAATACCGTGAGCAGCTTGCTCGAGGTGAAACAAAATTCTTCTACGTCCCCAACCGCCTCATCACTGACGGCAACACCGACAACGCTGTTGCCGGGAAACACAGCAACATTGACAATCAAGGGTACAAATCTCAAGGGTACAACGCTGTCGGGAAAAGATATGACGTTCATTGTTCCGGAGCCGCTGATGAATTCAGACACCTCTCTAACCGTTAAAACCTACGTTGAACCAACGGCCGCGGCAGGTACGCGCGACATTACCATTACGAATACGGGAGGTTCTTATATTTATCCAAAAGCCATCACGGTGGTATCAGCAAATAAGCCACCTCTTGCTCCAATATGGAATGCCCCGGCTCCAAATGCCGAGCTCTCACTCGCCGACCTGGCTAAAACCGAGTTCAAGTGGACCCCCGGAGTCGATTCCGATCAGGGCCCATCCAAAACACCAAATTATCAATTTGCCATTATCAAAGGTGAAATAGCCGACCAGGCAGAAATACTTAAAATATTTACCGGAGCAAAAGCCGATATAAATACAAAATATGGTTTTGCATGGATTACGAAATGGGCAGAGAAGGCCACGCAAGAAGAGATACAAAAACTCATCGGAGGTTCGTGCATCATGGATATCAATGGCAACTCGAGTTATACATGCGAAAAATTCGTGATCCCCGCCACAATCGCAGCCACCATGAAAGAGGGCCAGAAGTATACGGCCATCGTCCAACAAGGAGATGGGGCAACAGGTTCTCCATACGCTACGACAGTATTCACGATGAAAAAAGCGGAAGAGTGTCCTACAAATCAGTACTATATAAAAGATTCAAAAAATAGTGGATGTAAGAAAATTCCAAATTTTCAGGGAGCTTTTGTGCAGGCAGGATTTATCTGTGGTCTCTATAAAACGATTCTTGCGAATCCTGATAATGCCTATCATTTGAATAGTGAAACGAAAGCATCACTCCAAACGAATATTAGCTCGCAGTGCAGCAAAAAACCTGATGCCGTAACAAACACTTGTCTCACGAAGATGACATATGTTCCGGTTGGACAGGCGCTTTGTGAGCCTCTAAAAATCATTACTGACCCGGCACTTTCGAAAGATGTATGCGATCAATATGTCGTGGAAAAAGATAATAAATCTCTTTCTGCGGATACGGTGAAACAAATTGCAACCATTATGGGGGTTCAGTGTAAGCCAAAAATCTGCCCTACGGGTAAATTCCTCAATGGAATATTGGTACCGGATGACTGCGCGGATGTCATGACATTTCCCACAAAAATCACAAGCTATGCTATCGGGAAGTCTTGCGAAACAATGAAAATAATTGCAGAGGCAACGGACGCTTTATCAATATATAGAATAGATCAGCCGACGCTTGATCAGATTAAGCTCGCCGCGAAGAGCGAGGGTTGTAATCCGAAATTTCCGGCAGCAGACGACTCGTCAAAAGCAGGGAAGACTGCGATAATAACCTCTACGATAACGGCATGCGCGAAGGGATATTATCTCCCGATTACTCCAAGTACGTTGCTCGAAAAAAACTGTAAGGTTCTTCCGAATCTCGAATTGATTACTTCCATCGCCGATATAAGCGATGCCTGCAAGCTCTACAAAGATCTTGTGTCGGGAAAAATCGATGGCAAGATGGATGCAGAAACAACGCTGCGGGTGCAGAAGTCTGCCAATGATACACTGTGCGACAATACGATAATGCCTACTCCGAAAGATACTACGCTGGAATCCGCTGACGAGTTAGCCCCACCAACGCTCACGATGCAGTTGCCGGTGAATACGATCGTACAGCCACAGTCGCAGCCACAGCAGCAGCAGGTACAATCAAACGCCTTAGACTCACTGGTATCAACAGCGAACAATGAAGCGCCACCATCTCTGGGATATCCCTCCCAGCAACAAGCCGTAGTGGCGGCACCAAAACAGCAAGTAGCTGTCTCTACTCCGAGACAATACGAAGCGCTGCCTACCAACCAAACAGTAAATTATCAGCCAAGATATCCTGTTGCGGACACACGAGGAAGCGCATCCGCTGCGGGCACTCCAGCAGGAGCGTCCCTCGGGGGCTCATATGTTCCACGAACAACCGCAAAAACCGGACCGGAAATGTGGATATACTCATTCGGTCTCGCGTTTGCTACAATAGGATCACGCAGACGGAAGAACAAGAAAAAATAATCAAATCATTTTAACTTCCCTTAATATGGATACAACACCAAATCAAATACCACAGACACCGGCTCCGGACGCACAGGCGGCCCAACAGGGTTATCCCTTGGGGGCGATTCCGCAGGAGCAGGCCGTAGTGCCTACCATCACTCCTCAGCCACAGCAGGCTGTACCGGCGACATCTCCAATGATAACGAGTACTCCGGTAGTGGCCCAGCAAGGGGCACCGCAATTAGTGCTGGTGCAACTTCCCATGTGGAAAAATCCCCGCATGTACATCGCCGCCGCGGCTGCTGTCATTATTATCGTGGCGGGAATATTTTTATCAAAGGGGAGTGGGTTGAAAGGTTCATTCGACAACTATGATCCCGCACTGGACTACAGTATTCAGGCATTTACCATTTCGCAGCCGGCGGATGGATCGTTTGAGATGGGATATAAAATAGATAAGGCAGCATCCAATCTTTTCATGGCAATCACGATGCCAAGCCTTACCAGCGACCTTCCAGAAAATGATGATATGGTCAAACTCATAGCGCTTTCGGATAGTGATCTCACGGCAGGCGAGCACAAAGTTCAGATACCTCCACAGGATCTGACGGCTGCTTTTGCCAAGTCCGGAACCTACCGTTTCCAAATTATCGCGTACAACGCCAACGATGAAATCACCGATTTCAAAGCTGAAAAGCGCACGGTAACCGTCGAGAAGGGCGTGGTAAAGCTCATCGCTCCCATAAAATAATAGTTGGGTACTTGCAATCCAGCTTAAAGGATGCTATAATAGAACGAAGTAAAATAAAAAATAAAATAATAACAAAAAAAATATGAAAACTTCATCGTTTGCCAAACTGGCTGGATACTCTACATTTATCAGAAGCTTCGCGCTCTTCTCGGGTCTCGTGCTCGCGTTAGTTGCGGGAGTAGTTCCTGCTTTTGCGGCGACCGATGCTCCGCCAAGTATTAATTTTTCATTTGGGACTGATTCAGGAACTACACCTCCGACGCTGAACCAGACGACGAAGACAACACCAGAAGCTCCGCCTACACTTACGATGCCTACCCCTACTCCAACTCCAACTCCAACACCTACTCCTACTCCAACACCAACTCCAACACCTACACCTACACCAACCCCAACTCCGGCGGTTACGGATTATTATCTCGCAAACACGAGTATTGAGCAGCCACAGCGCCCGGTCGCTCCACAGAAGAAGATGCCACAAACCGGTCCCGAGATGCTGTATATGATTGTACCGGCCCTCATGGGATCTACCGGATACAAGTTTTATCGACGTAAGAAATTACAAAAATAAAAATATCCACAGAACCTTCCTACGCAAAAAACTTTTACAAAAAAATAACAAACATCACCATGGAAAATCAGAATATCACATCAGTCGACACACCAAATCCTTTTAAGAAGGCGATGTTGGCGTTAGTCGCTCTCCTCGTAGTAGGAGGTGTTGGCGCGACAATTTATCTCAATACGGGGGCATCCCCGGCCAAAGGAGACCCAAACGAACCACCTCCATCCCTCTCAGCAGCAGGTGGACTCAAGGGTACATTCATCGAATCATCCCAAGGATTCTTGGAATATGAAGACGCTGATTTGACCGAGTTTGCAAAAATAAAATCCGACCTATCAACAAGATACGGAACTCCTGGCGCGGTGAAAGAAAACGGCACGATCAACTATATGACCGTCAATGCCGACAACCTCACGATGGCAGACTTTGTGAAGAATAATAATCCAATGGTGAAGGGCAATCGTGCACTCTTCATCGTCTATTCTGCAGGTCAGGGTGGACTTTCAAAGGGTTTTCACACCTACCCAGCCGGTCCATTTGGCACCGCAACGACAGAAATTAGAAAGGATGACTTTTCAAAAATCAAACTCGTCAAAAACAGTGGCGTGATTATGATCTCCAGAGTAAAAGGAGAAAACTACGGAGTACTCGATCCGTCAGTAGCTCCAACGTCATCAAGCTTCCCTTCTCCACTTCTTCTCGATAACGAAAGTGGATGGATTCTCGTATCTGGAAACGGCAAGCTCGCCGACCTCATCGGAACAAACAAAGATCGAGTCATCTCCGCATGGGGCTTGAAAGATCCGGTAACATTCGAAAAGGTAGACATGAACACGTACGCTTTCTCGGCCTACCACGTAGCATGGTTGAACCTTCTTCCTAAATCCGCCATCGCAGACTCGACTCCAACAGCTACAGCTCCAAAAATATCCACCGTTGCTCCTGCCTCAATTGCAGAGGGAGAAGTTGGTACACTCGTAGCCGTCACAGGAACAGACCTAAAAAATGTTAATAAGGTAGAATTCAAAGAAGCTGATGTATCAGTCAATCCTGCGACACTAACCGTTACAGATACAAAAATTACCTTCAAGGTATCATCCGCCTCTCAGTCTGTAGGTATGAAGACACTTACGCTCACGGCCTCGGACGGATCATCCGTAACATCAAATGATAAATTCCAGGTTATCAAAAAGACAAATATTACCAGCGTCTCACCAACATCATTAATGATCGGACAGAAGAGCGCCGTAATCACTATCAATGGCACAAGTCTCACATCGGCAACGGTTCAGCTCACACCAGCTACAAACTTCTCTTTCATTGGAAACCCAACAACAAACGCAGCAGGAACAGTTACCAGCCTCACGGTTGATGTTGCTGACGCCGCCGTCAAGGGAGCGGTAGCCATTACGGTCACAGCCACGAACGGATCTGATACGAATAGTACGCTCATGATCGTCGAAAAGGGTTCAATCGCCCCGGTTATCTCATCGGTTGATCCAAAATCCCTCACACAGGGAGATGCAGACAAAGATATTACCATCACGGGTAAGAATCTCTTGGGAGCTACTGTAACTTCAGCTCAGGACATGACGATCGTCTCGCAGACAGCCGCTACAGACACCTCACTCATATTTAAGGTTACTATCGCCGCAAACGCTCCAGCTGGCGTAAACAAGGCAATCACCGTCACAAAGGCCGGATCAACTCCAGCCATCGATACATCATTTGAAATCAAGGCATTACCTCCCAAGGGTCCGGCCGTAGGTACAGCCGTCATTGGCTCAGAAGTTCTCGCACTCGCTCCATCAGTAGATGGACCAGCCGGCTATCCCGGAACATATAACGGTTCTGAGTATCAGTGGGTAAAAGGCAAGATTCAGAATATTGGTAGCCTCTATGACGTAGTTCTATCCGAAGGAGCAAAAACAGGAAAATTAGTCTATTTGGACAAAGACCACGTAGCCGCTATGGCGACATCAGCTATACCACTTGTGGTCGACCAGAAAATAATTGCAAAATCACGTGTAGCTACGCAGAACACATTCTGGAGTGCAACGATTACAAAGGTTGATGGAGCGAATTATACCTACACGTATGATGATGAAACAAATAAGCCGGAAGTACGAACAATCGACAACTTCTTCGTTCCCCTCAGCGGCGTAAAGAAGGCTCAGACTCCAACTCCTACTCCAACCCAAACCGCCCTAACCGTTACATACAAGAAGGCCGATCCAAGTTCATTGCTCGCAGGCGAAACGTCGGTACTGCTCATCAAGGGCGTAAATCTCTTGGGCGCTACGCTATCAGGAAAAGATCTTGAATTTTCAATTCCCGTTATCGATAGTGTTCAGAACCTAATGAATGTAAACGTTACCGTCAAAGCAGGCGCTACAGCCGGCACACGTGATATCATTATCACAAACGCAGCAGGAGACACGTATAAATGGGTAGATGCTCTTACTATTACAGTTCCGGCTATTACCGTTCCGGACGAGAATACAGGATGGAATGCTATGCTCGTAGAATAATTCCCAATACACCTTAACAAATACAAATATAAAACAAACATTCTATGAATAAAAAACTTCTCATCTCGCTCGCGGCTCTCGTCCTCATCATTGGGGTTGCAGGATATTCCCTCAGCGGCAGCGGACTCAAGGGCCAGTGGTTCGGCGGAAATAACGCTGCCATCAAACCTTTTGACGCATCAGATATAACTTCCACAAAAGACGCATTTCTCGATAACGTAAAGCGAGAACAGCTATTGGTGAAAAAATCCATACCATCCAACGACGCCGCCTTCAAAACATTTAAGAAAGGCGACAAGGTTCTCTATATGAGTGAAGGCACAAACGACTGGCACGCCGGCAAGGTGGATGAAGTCGTAAGCACCGACGTGGGAGCAATTAAAGGAAAAATAATGGTTAATAAATACAATGTACTGCCAGATAGCACGCCTAGCACCCTTATCGAGGGTCTTGATGTTAATAATCTCGCACATACCGACATTCACCCAACTTTCAACTCACTCAAAATTGGTGACGTCGTTGTCGTAAAATCCAAGGCCGTCTCAGGTGCGTATTACAGCGCAAAAGTCGCAGCACAGAATAGTGCAAATAAGACAATATTATTTGAAAAAGCAGGCGACAAGGTGACTAAAACGAACTCCATTTCCGCAAGTAACGTATATATCCCAGGCGGAATCGTAGTAGTCGTAGAGGTAAAGGTTAGCGATGTAAAGGTTGGTTCGGCACCGGAAATTACAAGCGTAACAGCGGTAATGTCACTTGACGGCAAGGGAAATGGCAATGGAGCTTTTAGTATTTTGCCAGCCACAAATGCGACAAAAGAGAATACATATCTTACGAACGGTAAAGGAAAATATTATTTCAACTATGAGTGGAAAATTACGAAAGAGGATGGTTCAGTAGTATGGGATAAATCATGGCATGATGTCATAAATGGAGACGATGACAAGCCAATGCCGACAAGCGAATGCTATAATAACCAAGATATATATAGTAATAAACCTGGAGTGGATATAGACAACATGTGGACATGTGCTGCATTCACGCTAAACAAAGAAGCAAGAGCTGCATTAGTAAAAGGTGGACAGGGGAAATATGTGATAAAGGTTGGCCTTGGGAATGGAGATTCATCTTCAACAAAAACAATATCATATGATGTCCTCGCGGGTAGCGGCTATGCACTTTCACAATTGAAATATATTGTTTTGCCGGTATATGACGTAAAAACAGGGGATGCAACACTTCAGATTGAGGTTGATTCATCTCAACTGGATACCGTGCCTTGGCAAAATGGAGGGGTGATTAATGTTACGGCACATACGGGAGGAGCGACGTCTAAACCTGGAGTAGACATTAATATGCTATTCAATAAGACGGGGGATTTTAATGGCATGCCTACTGGCGAAGTCTGTATGTCGAAAACGCTTAATGCTTATGTTTCTCCATGTATTCAAAAATTAATCATACCAGTATATGATGAAAATGGTAAGCCGGTGATAGCACCACAAGGTAGTACGGACTATACGATCACCGTTGAATCAAAATATATTGCCAACATCGTCGGTAATGTTTCACAGCAGTTACATTTCAAGAATAATGGCAAGCCTCACTTCCGTATTGAGCCTATCTTCGGAAAGAACGCTGATAATACGGACAAGGTAGGATTCGGATATTCATATTGTAATCAAAATTGCAGTAATAATCAGGTATATACCAATGCAGGTGGAAACGACTCACTGGCCAACGCATATCAGGTAATCAAAATTACCAATGATGCCAAGAATGATCCAAGCGATCCGGACGGAATGATTCCATCAAATATGTCAGATCAATACTATATTCGATTAGATGGAACTTACCAGGCAAGGTGGACATACGGTGATCCGTATGAAACAATTTCCACGAACGGTGCACCACTTCTCACGATAAGCGGTTTAGACATTGCAAAATATAGTGTTGCATCATACGACTATTCAGCCGGAGTTCAGGTACCAGCTCCAGCAAACTTCCCCGCACCGGGAAAGAGCATCACGCTTTATATTCCAACGGTGAAAATGTCAAAACTTGTGGAACTTAAGAGTAAACTATCTAACACGGGATACGGTAAACCAGATGGACTTTCGATCTACAAGAAAAATGTACCCGCTCCGCTTGCAAGCTATTAAAATGAATAAACGGCAGGGATGTACAAGGATATAAGAGAAAAGGACCTCCAGATGGAGGTCCTTTTCTGTATGTTGTTAATACCATATGGAGTTCGAGCAGAGCTCTGTACTCCCCAATAACCCCATGGTAAACTACCCCCGTCCATCACACTGGGGATTCGCCAAGCGGTAAGGCAGCGCCCTTTGAAGGCGCCATTCGGGGGTTCGAATCCCTCATCCCCAGCCAGCTTAAAATTGCCACAAGAACATTTGCGTAAGAAAAGCAAATGTGGTATAATGAAACAAATACAAATATAAACAAACCCTCATTATGGATAATCTTCCAACGGCTCCCGAAGTTAGTTCACAGACAGTGGCACCGGTTGTGCCGACACCTGTGACCTCACCTGTACTTCCGGCAACATCTGTTGCTCCATCGTCTCCACCGTCATCATCCAAAAAGATGATTATGATTGTAGTAGGCGTTTTGGTCGTACTCGGATTAGCCTATGCAGCCTATGCCTACATGACGGGATCAACAGCGACACAAGAGCCGGCGAAGATTACGAGCGAAGCTCCTCCATCATTGAAGATGGCGACTACGGGTCTCAAAGGGTCATTCACGGAAACAGATCCAACATATGGATTTATAGCATTCAATGCTACTGATGTGAAGAATTTTAAGGTACCAACCAATACGGGATACGCCGATTTGGAGGCAGGCGTAAACTACGTGTACACACTACGAAGTATGACATGGAAAGAGGTTGCTTCACAGTACATCGATCCCGCAGCAGACAAGGCATTCATGGCATTTTTTGATCCATCCATTGGGAAGTTCAAAGTATATCCAAGAGGTCCTTTCGCCGACACGGTGACCATGACAGAGCCGGCCTTCAGCACGGAAACAATTCCTGCCGGAAGAGGCGGTATTATTATTTCCAGAGGAAAAAGTAAGGCCTATAATTTCGCAAATGGAAAAACAAAAGCACTGGCAACAGCCGTGACAGCCGTCGATCCAAAAGTAGAAGGTTGGGTTCTCTTACCGGCAACTTCTACAAAAGTGAAAGACCTCGTAAGTACACTTAACGGAATGGATCAAGTCATGTATGTACAGAAGAGCCAAACAGAATTCGAAAAAGTTATTAACAAAGATACGCAGGAGCTCAAAGACTACTTCCTTCTCTGGGTCTACCTTCAGAAGCCAAATGGCACAAATGGTATTAACGATGGCACCGGAGGCGGTACGAAACCACCGGTATTTAGTGTCACCGGTTTTACTCCAAGCACTATTACCCTCAACGCACTCATAGATATGGTGACAGTTCAGTCCTTGCCGGCAACGCTAGTAGGAGACAATCTCGATACCATCTCAACGATTACATCAAACGATCCAAGTGTCACGACGAATACCATTGTGGCAACAGCGAAAAACGTAACATACAAGATCGAGGTCAAGCCGGGAGCAACATTAGTTGATAAGGTATTTGTTGCAAAGTCAAAAGACGGCGCCACGTTAGGAAGCTGGAAGATCCCGGCAGTACTTCCATCGGCTGCAACCGACACAGCTCCAAAGAATATCGTCTTCCTTCCAAAAGCACTCACGCTCCCAGGTGTTCCCGGGCTCCAACTAATTGACGGTACATTGACAGGAGAAAATTTGGATACAGTGGAGACCATTACGACAAGCGATCCGCTTATTACCGTCATCGTACAGAAGGTAGATTCGAAGTTGGTAAACTTTCTAATCAGCTTTACGGAAAAGGCGACAAAAGGAAATAAGACATTTACCATAAACGGAAAGGATAAAAAAGCAATCACGACCTTCATCATTCCAGCCGCCCTCAAGGGAGAAAACGCAGTAGTGCAACCGGTCATCACAACAGTTACTCCATCATTCGTTACGCAAGGAGACACGGGAAAAGAAATTACCATTACAGGAGAAAATCTCTTGGACGCAAGTGTAACCTCTGTTGATGATATGGAAATTGTCTCACAGACAGCCGCTACGGCAACTTCACTCGCATTCAAGGTTAACGTTACCGCACAAGCTCTAGTCGGAACAGACAAAGTAATCACCGTAACGAGAATCGGCAACGCCACTCCAGCGGTCTATAAGACGTTTGTGATTAAGGCCTCGACTTCAACTGCAGTATCAGTATCAGCTCCAGCAGCAATTTTGGAACCATTAACTGGGGCGAAACTTGATATCACCAAAGATACAGCATTAAGCTGGTCGGCCGCCATCGCCACGAACCTACCAAAAGATGCATATATTGGATATAAATACGGAATAGCCCCAGTAACGAGCACGGATGGTATTAATTTCAGCAGCCAAATCGACGACAAGACATTATTCGCATATATAACCACAACTCTCAAAACATCAGCGGTATTAACATCCAAAGATGCGAAAGAAAATCTTACTAAATCTCAACCACCATACCTGAAAGATGGGAAACAATATACTGCCAAACCCGGATCATATATGTTCGGAGTACAGGCAGCAGTGAAAAAGAATGTGGGCGACGAAATAATCGCAAGCTCGGATTGGAAAACAATTACATTCACCGTTCCTGCAGTTCCCGAGACCATGGCAGCTCCCACCGCCGCAGCCGGAGACAAAACAGTCACGCTCACATGGGTAGCCCCAAAGTCAGATTTTCCCATTAAGGAATACACTATCACCCCAAGCGTTGGATCACCAATAGTTGTTGCCTCGACGCAAACAACATACACATTCTCCGGTTTAACAAACGACACCCTATATACCTTCACTATCACGGCAACCAATACCGATGGCAAATCAGCAGCATCACCTGCATCAACACCAGTGACGCCGAAAGCAGTGATCGCCGCCGATCCGCTCATCGGCCTAGATGTTATGGTGAGATACTACGATGCCACCAATAGCGCGACAAATCAGTGGTTCAAGGCAAAGATTAACAAGAAGGATGCTTCAGGTAAGTATGAAGTAACTTTTGCAAGTGCAATCAAGGTTGAATCGCCAGGTGTTTACATAGGTGATCTAGAAAAAGCAGGAGAGACGAAATTAGTAGAAACAAAAGACATGGCCGTAAAAGCAAAACTAGCAGAAATAATTCCAGGTGCAAAAATGGTCGCCAGATCAGCCGCTTCAGCTAAACATTGGAGCGTTACGGTAACAACAGCTCCTGCGGCAAGTGATATGACTTATCCAATTACATTTACAGCAGGAGAGGTAGGAACAGCATCTACTGCGGATACCTATAAGTTGATTGTGCCAGCCCTGAACGTGGAGCTAGTCTTCAGTAAGACAACTATCGATGCACTTTCCAAAGGAGACATCGAAATCACATCTATTTCAAAAAAGAAATTTGCAACAGGAACACTTATAGTAACCGGAGGGGATCCTGAATATAAATTATCAGTAGGAATTGACTCGTACTACAATGCAAATGATACGATACAAGACAAGCTCCTCTTGAATTACAGCGATAAGGGGGCAAAATTAGGAACATATAAAATCGGGCTCGAATTCTCGTTTGCCGATGGAACGAAATACAACACTCCGTTTGATCTTACGATAGTACCAAATAATATTATCATAAGCGCATTAAGCGATCCAAAAACTGTAATGAATCCAGGGGTGGATTTTAGTATTGAAATCACAGGAAAAAATCTTGATAAGGTTGATACGGACGCGAATGTAATGGTGGATTCAGATCCATCCCCATATGCCGTACAGGTAGTTAAGAGCGCTGATCCTACGAAAGTTACGGTAACAGGAAGTATAGCCTCGTATGATAAGGGAAAAGTCGCCCATATTATTCTGAAATCTAATGGAGTAGCATTAAATCCGCCGCCGGTTTTGGATGTTGAAATCAAGCCAGCTCAATAAATATAATACAAAAACATAAAAACAACCCCCCCATGGAAACCACACCACAGCCTATCGCACCACAAGTCCTGCCACCTATGATGACTGAACCCGCTGCGGTTGCATCATCATCTCCGGTGAAGAAAATACTGATGGTTGTCGGCGTCCTCGCGGCACTCGGGCTCGCATATGCGGGTTATGCCTATTTCACCGCACCGGCAGCAACATCCGACACGCCGCCTTCACTCACGATGGCCAGTAATGGCCTCAAGGGATCATTCGGGGATGTGGATACCATGTATGGGTTTATGGAAGCAAAACCGGGTGAAGTATATACGCCACCGGTAGGACTAACTTCCACAGAGCTCCCGTATGATGTATCCTTATGGGATAGCGGAGCCACCGGTACGACATTCGGCACAGTGGCAAAAGCCATTGATTTAGTGAAGTCGCAAAAAGCATTTATCGCGTACTACGACCCAATTGCAAAGGAGTTCGCAACCTACCCAGTAGGTCCATTCCCGGGAACAAAATTAGCGAAACTCGAAGACAAAATCTCAGGTCCCTTTATCGTAATTTCCAGAGCAAAGAGTCTTATATATGGATTTTCAGGCGTAACAACAATAGCAACCACCCCAATCACCATTGATCCGGCCGTAGAAGGATGGGTACTCGTCCGTGCGAATGATACCAGCGTGAATAAAGCAGTCGCTCCAATAAACGATCGTATTACCGACATCTACGCCCTGAAGGACGCCACAACTTTTGAAAAAGGCGACAATACGGCAGTACTGAAAGGCTTTTATATGCTTTGGGTAAAGGTGAAAAAAGGCACCGCATCCGCTCCCGTAGCAAAAGTCCCGGAGACCATGGCAGCTCCTACCGCCGTAGCCGGAGACAAAACAGCTACGATCACATGGGTAGCCCCAAAGTCAGATTCGATGATTACCAAATACACGATTACCCCAAGCGCCGGATTAGCGGCAACGATCGTCGGAACGCCAATTGATGTTACAGTCGCCATTGCGACACCAGCAACATCATACATAGTCACGGGTCTAACAAATGGTACCCCATATACCTTCACGATCACGGCAACCAATACCACCGGTACATCAGCAGCATCACCTGCCTCAGCAGCCGTGATACCAGCAGCATCAGCTGCCGCAACCGCTCCTGCAACCATGGCAGCTCCTACCGCCGTAGCCGGAGACAAAACAGCTACGATCACATGGG
>CAYHGS010000008.1:0-30096 GCA_964356305.1 uncultured Candidatus Peribacteria bacterium | reverse complement strand
GTCTAACAAATGGTACCCCATATACCTTCACGATCACGGCAACCAATACCACCGGCACATCAGCAGCATCACCTGCCTCGACACCAGTGACGCCGAAGGGCAGCTAATCTAAAAAAATATGCAAACTAAAGATAAAAATAATTTTTTATGGACATCCTACCGGGCCAGCAAACAACGCCATTCCAAACACCGGAACTTCCCGTTCAGCCCGTTGAAGGGTATTCCAAGTCCAAGAAAATAGTGATGGGAGCGGTGGCTCTGCTTATCGCGGGAGCCATAGGTATGGTAGGATTTTTTACAACATCATCCCAAACCACCCTCGACCCCAACGAAGCACCTCCATCGCTCACGACGTCTCAGAGTGGTCTCAAGGGTCAGTATGTGGAGACGGCAGGTGCCGGTGTGACGAAGGGATTTCTCAAATTTGAGGACTCGGATGTGGCGGCATATGCTCAAAATCTTCCGACACTCATCACGCAATATGGGAACACGCCGGGTATCGCGAGAGTTGAGGTCAAGAAGCTCGACAACGGAGGCGAGGAACAACAGCATGTAGGAACGCTTTTTGCAGACAAGGACACGTTCATGAGTGACTTCATCAAGAGTACAAACCCGGGAGTCAAACGAGTATTCTATGCCTATTATTCTCCGGGAGAGGATGGTCTGGAGAAGGGGTTCCATGTGTATCCCGAGGGTTCATACGATGGTACATTTCTCATCAAGGATCCTTCGACGTTTGTGGTGAAGAAGGATCGTGCATTCTACATCATTGCGCAAAGTGAGGGAGAGGTGCGTGCCGCCAAAAATCCAACAGATGAGCCGACGGAATCAATGATTTCATCTCCGATCAGATCTACGGAAAGTGGATGGGTACAGGTCGCACTCAAAGAGCCAAAAATTCCAAGCCCGCAGCGCGTGATTGCAGCCTGGGTTCAGACAGCGCAAAATACCTACGAAAAAGCAGACCTGAATAATTTTGCCTTCAGAAACGGGTACCACACCGTATGGTTGCATATCATTCCTGATTCAGGTATTTCAAGTGGAAGTAAAATAGAGAGCAAGCCAAAAGAAGAGACAATCCCGGTAATCAACAATCCATCGATCACGAAAGTTGATCCGGGATTAGTGTATCCGGGAGACAAAGTGACGATGATTATCAGCGGAAAAAACTTCGACAAGGACGCTAAAATATCATTCGAAGATACCACGATAACTATCGTAGGAGCACCAATGATTAGCACCGACGGTACAACCATTATTATTGATATCGTGATTTCCGATTCCACCTCTGTGGGGAATAAGACCATCACGGTAACGAATCCGAAGGGGACTCCGGCAACCAATAGTGATCTAAAAGTGGATAAAAAACCTGAGCCACCAAAAAAAGCGGGTCCAGAAATCACATCCGTTACGCCGTCGCCGGTCAAGCAAGGCGAAAACGCATTGATCACCATCGCCGGAATTAATTTAGATAATGGAGTAGTTACAATTGAAGACAAGACCATTCAGATCATCGGTAAGCCGATAGTATCTACTGATCAGATTGTTGCCATTATTCAGGTCGCCGGCAATACGGTTCCGCAGGCAAAAAAAGTAACTGTTACGAACGAGAATGGCACGGATTCAAATAGCGATCTCAAGGTAGAGGAAGTCAAGATTCCACCGCCACCGGTCAAGGATCCGATCATTACAGACGTCGGTCCGAACTGGGGCAAGCCGGGAGAGACGAAGAAAACAATTGTCATCACGGGTGCCAATTTTGATCCTGACGCAGATGTGACATTCGAAGACACGAATATCACGATTGATAGTGGCACGCCTGTCGTCGTGAGCAAGGATGGCAAGACCATCACGGTCGTAATCAATATTGCCGGTGGAACTGAAGGAGGAAAGAAAAAAATTATCGTCGTAAACAAAACAGGAAAGCCGGCGGAAAACGATACATTCCAGGTAAAAATTCCACCGAAAATTACATCCGTTCTTCCACTAATAGTATATGCCGGCGATGGGCAAGAACAGGTCATGATTGTTGGTACGAATTTAGATGGAGCCAAGGCACAGTGGACCGATGCAAATGGTGGTATCCAAATCACAGACGATCAAAAGATAACAGGGGATGGCGGTACGCTCATGGTATTCAATATAAAGGTTGATGAAAAGGCCGCTGCGGGACCTCGCGAAATCCAGGTATCAAACGACATAGGCTCAGACAAAAATAGCGATCTTATGGTAGAAATACCAAAAAAGATCGCAGCCGTGGGGTATAGCACGCAGCAGACAACGCTGACGACGAATAAAACATATGCAACATACTCTACATATATACCTCCGCTCGTAAGGGAAACCCCTGTAGGTCCGAAAATCATTTCGATTACTCCGCTATCAGGATATCAGGGCGAGACAAAGATTATAACGATCAAAGGAGCGGACTTCGCAGGTGTGGCAGCCCTATTCGCGGCAGAAGATAAAGTTATCATCGTACGAAAAATGAGCTCTACGAATGAGTCGATAACGGTCCAGATTAAAATTGATAGCACTTCTACGCTCGGAAATAAAACCGTAACGGTGAAGAATGCTATTGGCCAGGATAGTAACAGTACATTTCGAGTCGTCAAGAAGGCCGTAATGCCAACTTCGGAGCCAGATCCAAGAGTGGACGCAGTCGCTCCCGTAAAAGAAGTAATGAAATTGCCAACCATTGATAGCGTTTCTCCATCAGGAGTAGTTGCCGGCACAATGCAAGAAATTACGATCAAGGGCTCAAATTTGAAAGATGCAAAAGTTACATTCTCCGACGAGACATCACTCTCTGTTCTCTTTGATCCAACAGTTAATCCCCAAAACGATACCGTTACCTTTTCGTTAAAGGTGGCAAGCGACGCAAAACTGGGCACCCGCAATATAACCATTGAAGCAGCAGGCGGAACCGTAACAAAAACAGGCGGACTTAATATCATCGCTCCCGCATGGCCGGCTTTTAAAAATCTCCAAACGCTTAAGGACAATCAATATTTGAGTTTTGACGTAGGTGACAAAATTCTCTTCGAATACCCAAAAGATGGAGGTCAATGGTTCCTCGCCACGGTTGACGTAAGTGGAGCTGCTACGGTATTGAAGGGGTGGATGGACTGCATAGAAGTGGTAATGCCCGTTCAGGACTCCCAATTTCCAAAAGATGCTTACGTAAGTAATGAATATAAGGACTATAAAATATGTCGCGAAAATCTGGCATTCCAAGATCTCCACCCGACTACTTCCAGTCTTCTGAAAGTTGGCGATTATATCATTGCCAGGCCAAATTCTTCTCCAAAATATTTCACAGCAAAAATTACCTATATAAATTCGGACGGCACGGTTGATACGAAGACTACTGATAACGGTACGCAGTATACCAATCTTCCCATGACGAATATCTATATTATCAGCGGAGACTATAGGGCGCTTGGAAAGCCGTAATACAAAAGAGCCATTCGACATTTAAAAACCCTGCGTTATACTAGGAATCCCTAGTAGGGGGTTCTTTAGTTCAAAATTGCATCATGCCCAAAACCCTCATCATCGACAACTACGACTCGTTTACCTACAACCTCTTTCATGCGGCCGCGACGGTAGGAGCGGATTCAATCGTGTATCACAATGACAAAATTTCTCTCACGGAAATTATCAAGCTCCAGCCGTCTCACATCATCATCTCTCCCGGTCCCGGAACACCGGAAAACAAGGCTGATTTCGGCGTGTCCAGCCAGATAATCGATGCGGTAATGAGTCCTGCCTCCCCACTCTATCAAATCCCACTCCTCGGCGTGTGCCTGGGCCACCAGGGGATCGCCCATCACCTCGGCGCCCGCATTATCCACGCACCCGTACCGGTACATGGGAAAACCTCAGAGATAACCCATTCATCGAAATCAACTCTCTTCCTCGACATTCCACCCACCTTCACCGCCATGCGCTACCACTCACTCGTTATCGACGAGTCATCGCTTCCGTCAGAGCTTCTCGTGACAGCCAGAGCAGCAGATAACCTCATCATGGCGATCGAACACACAACCCTACCGCTTTTTGGCGTGCAGTTTCACCCCGAGAGTATTGGTACTCCGACCGGACTCACGCTTCTGCGTAACTTTCTTTCCAAACATTCCAGCCGAAGGACATAGCAACCTCAGTTCGCACGTATCACACAGAGGACTCCTCGCGAAACACACCAGTCTTCCATGCTGAATAAGCTGCAGCGAAAATTCACCCCACTTTGTTCGCGCCACTACTTTCATCAAATCTTGCTCAATTTTTTCAGGAGTTTTTTGATTCGAAAGTCCCAGCCGCTGCGACAGTCTCAGCACATGGGTATCCACCGCGATGCCCTCCTGAATTCCATATGCCACACTCAGCACCACATTACCCGTCTTACGTGCCACCCCCGGTAACGTCAAAATCTCTTTCATCGTTTGCGGAACCTTTCCGCCAAATTTTTCCACCACCATTTTCGCCGCACCCGAAATATTCTTCGCCTTGTTATGATAAAACCCCGTCGAGTGAATAATTTTTTCAATCTCACCCACGCTCACACTCGCCATCTTCTCTACCGTTCCAAATTTCGCAAAAAAAACAGGCGTCACCATATTCACCCGCTTATCCGTACACTGCGCTGACAATATTGTTGCCACCAGCAATTGAAACGGCCCATCAAAATACAACGCACACGCAACGTGAGGATAAAGAATGTCGAGTTTTTTGAGAATGCGATGAGTTGTAGGCACGCACAAATAATATCAGCTATTTACTTTCTGCGCTCCTGATATTTCACATCAATCGAGTGCGCAATCTCATGATGCTGCCTGCATAACGGCGCCAAAAAGTTCGGATTATGATTTCGGATCATGGAATACCTTGCGGTGTGATGTATTTCATCGGACGGCTTGCTACAATGAGGAATCGCACACTTCGTTCCGTATTCTTTCGCAATAATCTGCCTGATTCTGGCAGGAATATAACGACTCGATGACGCGGGGGCTTTTTCAGTAACCATTACCTTCGCCTGCACAATCTCATCCTCTCGTTTGTCCAAAAACTCCATCAACAGCTCGTTAATATCAATTCCTTTTTTTTTTGAGAATATTGAGACGTTCAACAACCTCGGGCGTGAGTTCAATATTTCCTAATGCCAAAGTGTGCGCGCGCACATCAGCCGATGCGTCCCTTGGGGGCACACTTCCAGCTTTATTTTCTGAAACTTTTATATCCCGCACAAATGTCTCAACGGCACTTTGGGAAAGTAATTGCACTTGATGAACCAACATCTCCTGGTTTTCTACTGTTGCAATACTGGCAATTCTCACGAGCTTATTTGAACTCACCTCGCCTTCCACCAAAAGCGATCTCAGCTGAGGCATCTCCCTAAAACGCTCCTCAAGATTAAGCACTCTCCTCACCTGCTTCTCACTCACCCCTCCGACCTTAAACGCAAAGACAAAAACCGACTCAAATCCGTGCACACGCCACAATTCTCTCCGAGCAACCTCCGGCAACAATCCCAAAAACTTCTGTCTCCACTTCCGTGCCGCCTCACCAAAAGCAACAGCACGACTCCACAACTCACTATCAGAAATGTCCTCCATAAAAAGAAAAGTAAAAGAATAAAATTCCTCGTACCTCCCTCATGGAGTGAACAAATATGTCCGATTCAGACAGACAAAATATAGCACAAATAAGCCGCATAATGAAGAAAAACACATTGCAAAAGCAAGCACAAATTATATGATTCGTCGGCTCCAAAAAACCCACAAAAACCGCACCAAATTACTCCCCAAATATTTTCTTATACGCATCAATCTCCGCCTGCCCTCGTTCCTCAACGGATTTCTGAACATCTAGCTCAATCCGAGGATCAGTCATGCCATTCAAACCCGCCGCCGCCGAACCATCCGCCACCGAACCATCCGCCGCCGCCGAACCATCCACCGCAACCGAGCCAGCCGAACTCGCCGCACTACTACTAGCAGCCCTCTTAATACCCTCGCTCTCAACACGTTTAGCATACTTGGCCGGTAAATTATCCAGCGACAATTTACTCAATGACAGATAGTCCAGAGGATCAACATGCGAGCCCCTACTCAATACTTCAAAGTGCAAATGTGCCCCCGTCGTCATATAACCCGCGCCCTTCGTGCCCAGCTGACCACCCGTCAGCCCGATAACCGTGCCCTCATTAACCGCTTGACCTTCCTTCACCATGATAGAAGAAACGTGTCCGTACACCGTCATAATCTGTCCCTTATGGCTCAAAATGATATAACTATATCCCATGCCGTTATCCTTTACTTTGTAAACGATACCATCTTTTGGCGCGTGAATGGCTGTGCCCTGCATGGTAGGAATATCAATCGCCTGGTGATCCATGCCAAACCGACCCTTGTAGCTACTATCATGGAAATACGCACTAATACCGCGAGTTGGATTCACCGGCCATTGCAATACAGAGTCCTGATCGGCTTGCTGCTGGAACTCATAAATCTGCCGCGTACGATCATCGAGAAGTTTCTGAATATCAGTAACACCTACGGAATTTCCGAGCTTACTCAAATTATCTTTTACGTAATTAAAGTTACTCTGAAGGGCGTTAATTTCCAGCAAAGACTCATCCTGCTGCTGCACCGATTGAGCGATAAGTTTTCTATACGTCTGATCCTCTCCATGGGTAATTTGCAGTAATTTTTCCTTAGCTAATTTTTCTTCCTCCAAATGCGCGCGCTGCAACAAAAGTTTATCTCGCAGATCATCAAGAGTTTTTTTCTTCTCTCCTACATTTTTTTGAATGACCGCGATAACTTCCTGGGAACCCCGTAGCTTTTCCAGCATGTTCTGGCCGCTATGCTGCAACATATCCAGCGTTGTCATCTGGGCAATCGTTTCACCGAGAGTCGCATTGGACAAGAGGAGTTTGGCGGGACTCAAACGTATATCTCCACCACCCTCACGGAAGCGATTCTCATTCACGTAAATCATTCTCATATAATCAGCCAAAAGCGATTTCTGCTCTTCCAGGGCGATACCCCGAGTCAGTATCTCCTCCTCAAGCAATCCGATTTCCTGAGACTGTAATCCAATCTGGGTAGCGACGTTCTTGATACGAGCCTCACTCACACTGATTTCTTTCTGAAAGTTCAAAATTTCATCACGGAGGTTGCCGAGCTTGTCCTTCAACCCATTGATGCGCTCCTGCGAACCGTCAATAACGGTATTCAACTTATGATAGTCGTTATAGGCACTCTTGAGTTCTTGTTGAATTTGTAAGAGAAAGAGTGCGTTATTCAGACTTTTCGTGTCCAGAGCGGAAGATGTAGAAGGCACCGTCTCCACCTTCTCCGCCTCATCTTTTCTGAGAGGGACCTTATTTACCTCTTGGACATCCGCGACACGAGTGAGGTCGGTTATAGGCTCAGCCAAAGCCACGTATACGAGGTTCACCGGTACCATCCCGAGAATCATCGTAGCCAAAGCCGTCGAACTGAGAATTTTTGGTAATTTCATATTTCTCGTCATTATAGCACAAAAACGACTCATTTGCAAAGCTGAAAACAGGAAGAGAAAACAAGCTCAAAATCCCTTGCACAAAGGCCGTCTCCCCTATACAATGCCCCTGCTTTAATTCACACATTTTACCTATATGGCACATAAAAAAGCGGGTGGTTCCTCTAAAAACGGTCGCGATTCCCAGTCCAAAAGACTTGGAGTAAAAGTATTCGGTGGGGGGCTTCTCACAGCTGGCGCCATTATCATCAGACAACGTGGTACACATTTCATGCCTGGCTTAAACGTCGGAATGGGCAAAGATCACACGATTTTCGCGCTTACAGACGGAAACGTAGCTTTCGCACAGAAACGTACGAAGAAGTTCGACGGTCGATCGCAGACACAAACATTTGTGAATGTGGCACCGATTGCGGTAAAGTAAATACGACAAATTCTACCCTTACTCACATTGTATGTTTGGTGATTTAGAGCAATTTGGTGGTGGCTCTGATCAGGGCTCGGAAGGCATGAGTGAAGCCGCCCGCGAAGCTTTTCGTGAACAGCAGCGCGCAGCCAGCCAGCAGCTCAAGGCTCTACAAAAAGGAGAACAGAAGAAAAAAAAGAAAGAAGATAAACTAGCAAAGATTATTACCGAGCTCCTTCAGAAGAAATCAAAACGCTCCGACCTAGCCATGGCCGCGGCGGAAGTTTTAGCTTTGAATGTACCTCCGGCATTTGTTCTCTCGGCCATTTTACTTGGCGATCAGGAATCCCAGAAAGAACTTTCAATGACAACCATCGAAGATGACAAAGGTCTCGCCACCGAGAATCAACCCGACCTCAGCGACCTCATCACGCTCTCTGGCAATGATTTGAGCTATATGATGACGGACGACGAGGCTCAGACGGTGAATCTTCATAGCGAACTCGTGCCATGGGCTCAGATGATGTATGTACAAGCAAAAAACGATCCCATGCGTATGCTGAACAACGCCAAGAAGGAGGAATCGGATGAAATTCAGCCCGTACTGATTGAGCTCATGATACTCACGCAACGTTACTTTCTCGAGGACAGGGGCTTGATGCTTCCCGCAAGCAATCTTCGGACGTTATCCGAAATCATCATGAGGAAGATATTCGAAAAAATTCAAGCAAATATTGACCGACTGCAAGCTCTACGTGAAGCGGAATTCCTAGGGGACGCACCGACACAAGAATAATATGCAAACACTCATCCAGCTATTTCTTCATCTCGATACCTCGTTGGCATCAATCATTCAGCAGTATGGCCTTTGGACCTACATGATTGTTTTTATCATGATTTTTTGTGAGACCGGGTTGGTGATTATGCCGTTTCTTCCGGGAGACTCCCTTCTTTTTGTACTAGGGGCGTTTTCCGCCGTTGGCATTCTTGATCTCCCCTTGGTGATGGCGATCATTATCATCGCCGGAATCCTCGGCGACACGACAAACTATCATATTGGCAGATTGATTGGTCCAAAAATATTCCATTCTGACACGAGTAGGTTTTTGAATAAAAAACATCTCATACAAACGCAGAAATTTTATGAAACCTACGGATCAAAAGCGATAGTCATCGCGAGATTTATGCCAATGGTACGTACCTTTGCGCCATTTGTTGCCGGCGTAGGAAAGATGAAATACGGAACATTTTTTTTCTGGAATATTACGGGCGCCATCCTCTGGGCATGCTCATTCATTCTTGGCGGTTATTTCTTCGGGAACATACCTTTCGTGCAAAAAAACCTTACCCTCATGGTGATGATTATCATCGTCGGGTCTCTTGTAGCGCCGTGTATTGAATATATAAGAAAACATAAAAAACATGTATAAACTTGCAAACAATTTGTCCAAAGAAGATGGCTTAAAAAAAATCTCAGCCGAAACTTTTTCCCGAAGGACGCTTTCTTTTTATAGATATATAAAAATTGCCGAACCCCGTGATTTTCGTGACATGCTGTATCTCGAGTTTGCCACGCTCGATATTCTCGGCAGGATTTACATCTCACAAGAGGGGATTAACGCGCAGATGAATGTCCCGGAACCGCAATGGGAAGCCTTCTTAGCCTGTATCGAATCCCATAGAGAGCTCCGGAATATGCCCCTCAAAATTGCTGTTGAAGAGCGGCAGGCAGAATCTTTTTGGAAACTGACGATAAAAGTAAAACATCAAATAGTTGCCGATGGTCTGCCGCCTGACACGTATAATATTGAAAACGTGGGAATACATCTCAATGCCGAGGAGTTCAATACACTTGCCGAGGATCCGGATACTATGATTGTCGATATGCGCAACGCCTATGAGAGTGAAATTGGCCGTTTCGAAAACGCTTTCTGCCCGACAGCCGAAACATTCAAAGAAGAGCTTCCTCTCGTGAGCAAAACGCTTCAAGACAAGAAAAATAAAAAACTCCTTCTCTATTGCACAGGCGGCATTCGCTGCGAAAAAGCCAGCGCCTACTTGAAAAATGAAGGTTTCGAGAACGTTTATCAGCTCTATGGTGGCATTATTAATTATGCCCACGAAGTTCGCGCCAAAAACCTCCTTTCCAAATTCAAAGGCAAAAATTTTGTCTTCGATGAGCGTCGCGCCGAGCGTATCACCGACGATGTGCTGAGTCAGTGCCACCAGTGCGCGAAACCTTGTGATACTCACGTCAACTGCGAATATCTCCCCTGCAATAAGCTCTTTATCCAATGCGAAAGCTGCCTGAAAGAAATGTCCGGCTGCTGTAGTGAAGCATGTAAAACAGCATATGAAGTCTTAGTACCAGCCAAATAAGAAGTTCAGGATGAGCCCATATTAGCTTTACGCTAAGTCTTATTTGTGATATAATGAAAAGAAGTAAAAATAAAATAAATAGACAACTTCCTTTATGGATAATCTCATTACTCCACCGTCTGAGCCCGTACCAACACCATCCACCAATCCGGTGCAGACACAAGTTCAAACCCAAACTCCGAAACGTCTCTATGTCGTTATAGGTCTAACGATAGTTGCCATAGCCGCAACGGTATATTTTTCGATGAGCGGCGGCGAGGTGAATACCACAATAGATACAGACACTTCCCCTCCATCTCTTACTGTACGGAGTGGCGGAGCCAAAGGGTCATTCGTAGAAGAAGAAATGAACTTGCTCAAGTTCGAGCAGAAAGATATTGATGCCTTCAAAATAAGAGAAGAGGGATTCAAGAAGGATAATATACGGGCTATTACGCTCAAAAGCGGTGTAAATTATGTATATACAGAAAAGGAAATATCGTTTGAGGATGCGGTAAATGCCGTGGATCCGCTCGCCGGGAGAATCGCGGTGACGATGTACGATTCAAGCAAAAAAGTTTTTGATATCTATCCAAAAGGGCCATTCATAGGGACGGTAGAGGTGCCTCAGCCATTCATAAAAGAATTAAAAATAAAAGCAGGTTATGGATTTGTGATAATGGCAGAGAGAGAGGCAAATATGTACGGAGTAAAATTAGGAACGGAAAAATCATCAGTAATGCCGACATTTGATTACAACACTACGGCAGGATGGCAACTTATAGCTGTCAAAGACGCTTGGCTTGCAGACGCCATTAAATCTATAGACAAGGAGCGCATCGGGAAGATTTTTGCACAAAAAAACGATACGGAATTTGAGGAGATAAAAACTTCAGACTATGTGCTTGCTCGTTATCTCATCTGGATAAGAATAAGGCCCCTCCCGAAGACAGTAGCGATGATACCGGCCAACACGACGACCCCCCTGGTCAATCAACCTGCAATTGAGACCTCTCCTGTCGACGTGGTCGCGCCTAAAATCACAAGCATATCGCCAAACACAGCCAAACAGGGCGACATAATAGATGTTCTTATTAAGGGAGATAATATTGCCAATACGGATATTTCTTTTAGCGATATGGACCTTACGTTGATAGGATTTCCCAGGGTAACTTCCGAGAATATCGTCATAAAAATAAAAGTAAGCGCCATAGCCAAGCCGGATGTTAAGAAGATTATTATCACTTCAAAGGATGATAAGACAAAAAAGGTAGAAGGTACTTTCACGGTGACAGCACTCAGTATAGAGAAAAGCGCGAATAGTATCGGGGAGCAAGCGGCTACGAAAACAAATGAAGTAACGACCGCAGTAACGACTCCGGTAGCAACCCCAGTAACGACCGCTACAAAAATTGATCCATCCGAAGCGACACAAGGCGAAAAAGACAAAACAATCGTGATTACAGGCACGAATATCAAGGACGTAGCCGTCACATCACAGAATGCGGACATCATTATTAAATCTCCGATGATAGTTGCGCCTGATGGCAGCTCAATTATTTTCAAGGTTGACCTAAGTAATACGGCAACAGTTGGCGCGACAAACTTCATAGTCACGCAGCTAAGCTTAACCCCTAGTGACATTACGCCAATCAAGCTCGGTTTCACCATATTAAAGGCAATACCTGAAAACAAAGCTCCGGAAAAACCAAGCGCCATTATATTGATGCAAAACGAGAAAGACATTGGTATGGCAAAAATAGATCCGGCAACGGATACGAAAGTCACGTGGACTCAGGGCGCGGATGATTCAATCATGCAATCCGTTGATTTGATTGGGACAATGAAAAAAATCAACTACCACGCTGTTATTATGAACAGTACGGACAGTACGAAGACATGGGAGCAGCCATGGGAAATTGCCGCAAATGACACGAACACATGCGCCGCACAGCTCTATCGCGAAGGAAAACTATCAGACAAAAAATATTGGGTTTGCCCGTCAATTACTATTCCAAAAGGAACGTTACAATCAGGAAACTCCTATACGGTCGCCATAGAGGAAAGCGACGGAAGTCTGACCTCGGCCGAAGCGACAAGCAGTAAATTTGCAGCAAGTGGCATTCCGGGAGATATCACGGACGCGCCAAAGACGTTCTGGAATGGCACGGACAAAGTAACGCTCGTATGGAATAATCCCAAGGATGATGGTGGAAGCCCGGTCACGGATTATGAAATAACGATGAATACATCAGGAAAAGCTCCGGTAACAAAAACGGTCGGCTCGTCAAAAACAACAATAGATATTTTTGCTGACGATACCCCAAGCGCACAAAACCCATTAAAAAATGGCACCGCCTACACCTTCACCGTTAAGGCAAAAAACGCAAACGGCCTTTCTAAAAATGCATCACCGGAATCAAAATCCATAACCCCAAAAGGATCCATCGTCATTGGCAAAGGATGTAACCCACCCGTACCGGGAGAGAATATAAAAATTGCCGTAATGACCACGCCGGAACCGAGCGAAAATTTCCCAGAAACACCCGTGTTCGCCTTTGCTTCATCATGGTCAATATCTCAGGATCCAAAAATCAATATTACCGGTCCGAAAAATGTGGAAAATGTTCAACTTGTGAAAATAAGCGAAGGAACATTATTGTTCTGCATGTCGCGCTTTGTCTTGCCAAGTACCGTCAAGGACTCACTACCCGTAGGAACATACACCGCGACGATCAGCGATCTAGGTCCAAACGTGGATCCACCCGATGATGCGGATCAAAAAACAGCACAATTCAAGATTACAAAGAACGTGTTGGTGTCTGTAGATAATGAGGAATGGGTAAAAGGAACGATTGATACGGATAATGCAGATGGAACATATAAAGTGACATACAACGTCGCTGGCGTTGAAAAAAAAGGAGAAGGAAAATATAAAGAAAATTTGGCCTTATTCGATCAGCACCCATTGCAGGTAAAAATGTACCAAAGCGTTATCGTATATAGCACCGTATCAAAGGCCTATTGGGGCGCAATAGTAAAAAAAATAAATGGCGACGGAACGATGAATATTCAATACAAAGATAAAAGCGGCGGGGATGATAATAATGGCAACGTGAGTAACGTCAGTATGTCGAACATATGGATGAGTATGTTAGGAGAAGACTCGGTGAAGGATAGGATCGCGCGCGACCTTGAGAACCTGGAGGTAATAGCTGGACCTTCCGATCCGGATACCAAGGACGGATTCGCAAGACCCACATTCACTATTTCCGCCAAGAATATGAAACTCATGAGTGAATACGAAGGAGTCGTTGTGCCCTTGACGGTAAAAATAAGCAGCGGTACAGATTTGCAAGAGTATGTAGCGAAAATAAAAGGTGGACAAAGCGCGCAAAATTTAAACATGAAAATCGATAGCCAGATGCATTGTCTTTCGTGGAATAATACTTCGTGCAATCAGAACACATGGAATACTTCAACGGCCACAACAATAGGTAGCCTGCAGCTCGGCACTGACTTCAAGGTAATAATTTACTACGATACGTACACAAAGGTGTATGAAAAAAAGTGGAAAATACAAACTTTCAAATTGTGAATCAATATTTATCTGGGGTGGTCGATGGGGCTCGAACCCACAACCCCTAGGACCACAACCTAGTGCTCCACCATTGAGCTACGACCACCACGAACGAACTATAAAGCCCGCATATTCTAGAGCCAAACCCGCCCGATGGCAAGAGCAGAAATGGGGGCTAATATTAAATTTCCCGGATGACAAAGCAGTCTGAAATTTACATTACAAAAAACCCCCACCACTTGGGCGGGGGTCTTGTGTGTTTTAGGAGGATCGACGCCTTTTTGCCCTAGAAAAGCTACAAAGCCTTGAATTCCTAAAATTCACAATCAGCTAATAGAGTTTAAACGTTATTCAGAAATTTTTCAAGAGAAAATGGTAATACGGTCGCATCGTAGCTTCTTTTTCTCGCATTCAGCTTGATATCGTTGTTGGTGTATTCTTTGCCATGAAAAACATGATCACGTAGGTAGGCATACTTACGGCTCAGACGAGCATTCGTCTTCGTCATAAATTTAAACTGACTTCCATGTAACAGATAAAAATTATAACTCTCCGCGAAGTCTTCGAATGGATTTGATCGTGCGTATTGTGTCACGAAGTCAAACGCCGTACTTCCGGAGGCAACGTGCGTGGTGTCCTTCCAGCTAATGGAATAGAAGTTGATACTTGGATCGTTTTTAAAAACAGTTGCGCGTGAGTCATTGTAGACGCTCAATCCCGCCGCCGCCTTGCCGTCATACAGTCCTGTATCTACGATATGACCCATTTCGTGAACAAACACCGATGTCAGAACATCATCTGTCATATCATTACACTTAAGATAGATAGTACCATTACCGCCTAATCCTCGCGCGGAGTCTGAGTACCAGAGAAATTTAATGGCATGAAGTTGCTCACGCTGTACCTTCGGAATGGTTTTGTAGGCATCAAAAACTCTTGATTCGCAGTATTTGAGACGATAGAGGACGTCTTCGCTCGGATACACTCCTACGACCTTGTAGCTCGTGGCAACACCTAGGTCAGCGAAATCGCTTAACGGCGCAAAGGTAAAAGGGGACTTACCGGGCGTAATATCACTTGAAGATTGAGCAGCCGACGCAATCGTGGCACCTCCCAAGAGGAAGGCGAAGATGAGAAGTGTTCCGATAGTGGCTCGTGAATATGGTCTCAAATAGAAGGGGGCTATGTACAAAGGTTGTAATTCTACAGCAAATATTAAATATGTCAAATACAAGGCCAATAAAAAAAGATCCATGGTTAGTGGATCTTTCTAGTAGTTTAAAGAAAAGGGGGTTGGAATGGGGCTCAAGTCGTAGTGTAAAATACACATTCGATCTTAATGCCCCATCCCTGCAAGTCATGGTTCACCGTGAGAGCTTGTGAGCTCCAAGGTAAAAACACATAGGTTTTTCACTCGAAGGAGAAACACTATGACGTTCAGCAGGGACGAATACTATACAAAACAGAGAAGTGCGAGTGTGTTGTCGGATGGAATGCCGACACATTTCCGCGATCTCATTTTTTGTAAAAAGAGAAAGGGAAGAGAACTCTACCAGACAAGAAATGAATCATTGTCGGTAGATAAAGCTTTCATCGGAGAAGACTCTCTAATGAGTTTCTGGTCGAACACCTAGAAGATGTTAGACCAAAGTGCGCTTTTGAGAATGCTTAAGGTGCATCCTCGAAACCTTTTCCTATTCGGCCAGGCCGAAAAGAAAGAAACACACAAGACACCGCTTGTGAGTGAGTTGCCTCAAGTAAAGGGTAAACCCTCTACCGAAACAGCTCGCAAAAGCTTTTTTCCGTTGTAGCTCTAAGCGCTACTCCGGAGACGGCTCCTCGATAGACCACAAGGGTCAAAGAAAAAAACGCCAAAAAGCAAAGTGAAGTATAAATACTCGGAGCAACTATACGCAAGGTAGTAGTTGCAAAAAATCAGAAATTGCTGAAGACAATGGTGGTCCATCCCGCGAAGCGAGAGACCCTACCATTGAACCTATATTTAGGGAATCAGAGGGTTACCTTGTGGGGAAACCATGGTGCCCCTATGGGTTCGTTAGCCAACATCAGTTACGGTGGTCAGTTTTTTAAACCAACGAGGTAGCGACATAGGCATAATGGCAGAGGACTCGCTGCGAGTCATGACGTACCCCGGTAATGTCAAAGATCAAATCCCAACTACGGGCAGAGGCTTACTCTATGCCTTTTTTCTTAAAAAGTCAAGTGTTCAGCTTCAGCAGCTTTAAAAAAATAAAGCTAGCCAATAATAGCACTATTATTCTGCAACACAAGATAAATTATAGTCAAAGCAAAATTAATCTAAAATAGCTTTGCCTGCTGCGGCAAATGTGGAGTCCAGCTTAGCGGATTTATTATTCGTTTTGTTAGTTACCTTAAAATCACCACCATCACCATACTCATCAAATCGAACGGTAATAGCAGCTCCTCCAGCATTAGGACTCACATTATCGAGTTCCCAGTGGCCTTCGCCAGCCGTAGTTGAGGGCACATAGCGAAGATGAGAGGAAGTTGGTGATCTGGCCATCAATCCGGTACCGGTTCCATTGGCTATAATTTTTTCAAACAAATAGGTTCCAGCCTTTTCCTTTAAGAGATCCGCGCTCTGTTTCCTGAAATCAATGGAATCAGTGACTTTCGAGGAGATACGTCCACTATCCCTAATCTGATAAACATATTGGTTCCCATCAGGCGATTTATATTGTGTCGTGAGGTAGGTAAGTCCATACATTTTTGTTCCATATCTCCTCACTAATGGTTTGCAGTCAGGCATAACATTCGCGGGACTCCACATATCTCTCGTATCATTCTCGACAACCTTCCTGTATGTCTCCCATTCTTCAGGGCTCATGCTGTCGGCGACGAGCTTCATTGACTCTGCCTGGAAGAGATCGGATACCGTCTCCATAAAAGTAAAATCATGTCGACCAACGTCGCAGTACTCCATCATAAACGCCTTCTTATCGCCAAGCGCGCTGCGTCCGGCTCCCTGAGTCTTATGTTTGCGTACCATCGTATCCACGATCATGAAGAGATGTTTTGGTGTGATCTCACCACTGGCAGGCTCACCTTCCTTGGCGGGTCGTAATCCGAAGATAACAGGATCGATACTGTCACCCGTAGGGTCATATACACCAGGCGCCATAAATTCAGACATTTTTTTTGACCCCAGTTTCCCGATAGCGACGAGCTCACTAGGCATGTCGATTTTTACACCCTTATCAGCGCTCGCTTTCAACGCAAGCGCCTTCATGAAGTCAGGGAGCTGATCGGACGATACAGGAAGGAATCGGCCTAATCCGGTAAACTCCGCGGCATGATCAATGGCGGATTTTCCGGTAACAGCTTGGGTGATGATATTGGCAGCAAAACCTCCCGCGATCCACTTAATTGCCGGGCCAAAGATGGTATTACCTTTGTCATTGCTGAACGCCATTTTCAGAAAAAAGGCAATCGCGCCAACAGCGGCGATTTTTTCTACCGTGCTCATACGTTCATAGGTATGGTAGATATTTTCAACAACATTTTTTGCTTTATTGTTCAGAGCGTTTTCATTGAGATTTCCCAGGGCATCCTGCGCCTTCGCAACCTCACTTTTCCTGCGATTAATGCTCTCGGCGATAGAAAGAATGATTTCCTTAGCCACATTAAATTTCTGAGCATCGGCGGTAGGATTTTTGAGCGTCTCTATGAGGTTATGGATATTTATTTTATGAGACTTCGCAAGATCCACGTCGCTAGATGCTCCCGTAGTAGGGGTCGCGATGATGGAACTCTCATAATCTTCAAAAAATTTAATGGCGCTTTGTGGATTCGCCTGCCAATCTCCCATGTTGTCACCATGTTCCTCGGCAAACTTCATCAAGCTTCCTCCAACTCCTTTTGAGTCCAGATCGTTTTTGAGTTTCGTAAGTTCCTTCCGGAATTTGATAGTATCAGAATTCTCTACAATCGTAGGAGCTGAAGAAGGAGCACCAGCGGGACCCGTCGGCGCTACCGCAGGGGCCGGACTAGGTCCTGTTGCCGGGCGGCCGGTACCTGGCGCCGAGCTGGGGCCGGTAGCAGCCCAAACAAGTCTCGCAGGGGAGAGCAAGTCAGGTGAGCAGCGATACAGATGGGAAAGAATATATGATTTCATAATGAGGTTGATTCAGGAGATAATATCAACGATGGACGAAGGGCATTAAGTGCCAGTATTAGTTTTTCATAGAAAGCGGGAATCTGTTCAATAGCACTTGAGATAATACGTCCTTCTTCTTCGGGAGATAGCGTACCTCCTTCAATACGAGCAATGAAAGTCTGAAAATCTTCGTCAGGCAGGTGCTCAACGACAATTTTCATAATCTCATCACTGACATGTGCCTCAACACTATTAGTAAAATCATCACGCGCATCAGTGCTGACTCCTTCGAACGAAGTAGTAGCCATGACGTCATCGACGTAGCTTTTGAGTAATTCCGGTAAGGTGATAGAGGTGGATTCCATGATGTAGTATTTTTGTATGTGTGTTTGAGAAAAATTTTTTTAGGCAGGATGATGCTCATCATGAGCGGCATGCCCATGAGCATCCGGGAAAATTCGATAACTCTCAGGATTGGTTGGATGCTTCACGAGACCGGTCCATAGATTCGTACCTGCCCATGTTAATGTTGGATCTCCGCGGAAATATTTATAGGGAGTGACGGCGAGATATTTGGGAAAATTCCAGAATACGTTTTTAAATGCGCCTGCTACCTTGTCCTTTGTTCCCCTGAGCGTAAGACCAATCCATCGGAAAAAACCTTTACGTACCGCCATGATCTCCGGAATCTCGGTAATGACTGCTGCAGCTGCCGGTGCTCCCGATGGAGCTGCTGCTGGTGTTGGATGTGCTGCTGGTGCTGAGCTCATAGTGTGAAGACGTTAATTCGGATATGTAGTTTTTGTTCTTCATCCAATTATACCACAGAAACTTTGGCTTGCCTAGAGCTTTGATACCTTGTAGGCTACGCAAGCCTACTCTTTTTACCATAATCATCATGAAAGTCACCAAAGAAGACCTCCAAAAGTCACAAGTAAAGCTGAGAATTGAACTTTCTCCCGAGGAAGTTGAGGGTTATAAGCAAAAAGCAGCCAAGAGACTCAGCGAACAGGTGAAAATCCCTGGTTTCAGACCGGGAACAGCTCCATACGACGTTGTAAAGCTGAATGTTGGCGAACCGGCTATCGTGCGTCAGATGATCGACCTTGCTCTTCCAGAGACCTATTCCAAAGCTATTTTACAGGAAAAAATCCCGGTTGTATCCCGTCCCCAGGTAGACATTATCACCGAGGATCCATTTGTCTATGAGGCCATTGTAGCGCTCCTTCCTGACGTAAAGGTGAAGGATCACAAGGATATCAAGGTCGCAAAAGAGCTTCTCACCATTGAAGACAAGGATGTTGATGCGGTTATCGACAATCTTCAGAAGTATTACGCTACCTACACTCCCATCGACCGTCCAGCCAAGAAAGGCGACAAACTCGAGATTGATTTCAGTGGAACAGACGAGTCAGGCGTACCGGTAGAGGGAACGGCGAGCAAAAATCACCCGGTAATTATCGGAGAGAATACGCTTCTTCCCGACTTCGAGAAAAACCTCGAGGGAATGAAAATAGGGGAGACAAAGACCTTCGCGCTCACCTTCCCAATGGACTACCACGCAGAAAATTTCCGTGGAAAGGTAGTGAATTTCGAGACGACGATCGTAAAAGCGGAACAGGCAGATGCTCCGGAGCTTAATGATGAGTTCATTGAAAAAGTAACAGGGGAGAAGAAAACCCTCGCCGAGCTGAAAGCAGAAATTAGAAAGAATCTTGAGGAACAGAAGAAAAATGAAGAGCGTATGCGACAGGAAGACAAGATGCTCGAGGCCGTTCTCGAGCGAACAGAGGTAGAAATTTCCGATATGCTCATCAGCGAGGAGGTTGAGTACATCTTGGAAGATATCAAGGCCGACCTTGCAGAGAAGGGTCTTACCTATGAGCAGTATCTAAAAGTTTCCAAAAAATCCGAGGCAGATTTGATAAAAGATCACAAGAAAGAAGCTGAAAAGCGCATAAAAATCAGACTCGCTCTCCAGTTTCTCTTCACCGAGGAGAAGATTGAAGTTACGGATGACGAGGTAGAGGCAGAGCTCACAACGCTTGCGCAGAGCTACCCACCTTCAGACCAGGAGAAAGCCAAATCTGAGTACCGAGGCAATCACAATATGATGATGCGTATCAAAAATCGTGTCATGCTGAAGAAGCTTTTTGATAAGATGCTTGGGTAAGCATTTGTTTTCACATAAAGAAAACATTGATTTCTGATACAAAAAATTATACAGTGCCAACGGGTCCTGTATAATTTATGTATACATGTTAAAAAGATTGTTCACATCAAGCACGAGAATCAAGTTAATGACGCTCTTTCTGCTCCATCCGGACGAAGAGTATTTCATTCGTGAACTGACGAGGAAACTTGGTGAACAGATTAATTCCGTACGTCGCGAGCTCGATAATATGAAGAAAATTGGTATCTTAAAAAGCAAATTCAAGAACCGAAAGAAATTCTATATCATCGACAAAAACTTCGTCATCTTCCAGGAACTTCGCAGTATCATTCTCAAAACCCTCGCCGACCACGAAGCAATCGCCAAAAAGCTCTCAAAATGTGGTGACATCGACTACATGATTCTCAGCGGCATTTTCGTGAATAAAAATTCTACGGTTGACCTCCTGATCGTCGGGAACAATATCAACCGAGATAAACTCGAATCCACCCTCAACTCCGAGGTGGCCACCAAGCGCCCGGTCCGCTACAGTATCCTCACAAAAGATGATTTTATCTACCGTCTCGAGTGTAAAGATCGCTTCTTGACCGACATCCTCAAGGACACGGAAAACATCATCGCTATCAATAAATTGACGATTCCGGCCCTTACCGAGGCCTAATAAGATTTTTCAGGTAATCCATTGAGCTTTAAAGCTGAAAAGGCGGCAATTCTGAAATAAAAGACATTCCTAGGAAGGAATAAGCAGCAAGAAATAATAACAACATATGAAAAGTACTCAAATTCCACTAAAAACCAAAGATTTTACCAGGAATTACGCTTGCAATCCACGGAAAGTATCACTATAATCACGCAGCATTAATTACAATAACGAATACACGAAATGAACGCTATAGACATCATCCACCAGGAGCTCATGACCAAGAAGGTACCGGATATTCGTCCAGGTATGACGGTTAAGGTGTATCAGCGTATCAAGGAAGGCGACAAAGAGCGAACACAGATGTTCGAGGGAATTGTATTGGCTGTTGGAAGCGGAACAGGTATTGGAAAGACATTCACCGTACGAAAGGTTGTCGACGGAGTTGGTGTTGAGAAGGTATATCCATTATACGGATCAACCATCGAGAAAATTGTTATCAAAAAAACAGCAAAGGTACGACGCGCAAAACTCTATTACCTTCGTACAGCGATCGGAAAAGCCGCTCGTCTCAAGGAGACCATGGTAAAGGAAGAAGTTGCCGCGAAGCCTGCGAAAGTAACGGTAGTTGAAAAAGATGTAGTCGACGATATCGTCGAAGACGTTGCAGAGATTGCAGCAGAATAATTTTCTTCTTCCATTATGGAGCAGCCAACGATTCTCATCTGTGGAAACTACGGAGCGGGAAATTTTGGTGATGAGCTTATTCTTAAGGGGTTATTGAAAACGGTCAAAGAACTGCATCCGGAAGAGATAATTGTCACAAGTGGCAATCCTCGAGAAACGGCTACAGGCCATGATGTCACGGCCATCCATTTTTTTCCAAGTTCGATACTCTCCCTCTGTAAGTCAATCCTTACGCTGAGGTTTTTCAAATCAATATATTATTTACTCATGTCCGATCTGATTCTCTTCGGTGGAGGATGTCTCTTCAATGAGAAGGAGCCGGCATCTATTATAATATGGTACCGTCAGTTCCAGTGGTTCCGCGTATTCAGAAAAAAAGTAATAATTGTCGGTCAGAGTTTTGGAAAATTTGAGAATCAAGACGCGGTGAGTAACATAAAAGAAGTTATCAAATATTCAGAAAAAATATTTGTACGCGATAAGTTTTCAAAGAAAATGCTTTCATCGTTCACCGCCTCCGATATTGAAGTTCTTCTCGATCCGGCCCTATGGCTTGATGAAGGGGACTTTCCAGTACGCGTAGAAGAAGCATCACAGACAGAGTATCCGTATATACTTCTGACTATTCGTAAATGGAGCGATATGGATATGGATAATCTCCAGAAAAAAATAACATTACTCGCGAAGTACTGTTTTGAAAAATATCAGCTTCCATCTCGCATACTCATATTGCAGAAAGGAATATATGGTGATGAGGAAATTTCCAGAGAGCTTTATAGGAAAATTGAATCATATGGTGATACCCCTCCGCGAGATTGGATTACCATAGAAGAACTGGCCTCTTTCTATAGGAACGCTGCGATGGTACTTTCTATGCGTCTTCATGGCGGACTCCTCGGTTTGATTTTGGGAAAACCGACTCTTTTTATAAATTATGATGATAAGGTAGGCAATCTCCTCACTGATCTTGGCCTGCAAGATATGCTAATCTATCCAAATACTGATCAAATGCAATCTAAAGCTGAAAGTCTTCTTGTGTCAGCTTTAAGTGGAAATTTTCAGTCACCTCGGATGGTCTCACGAAAATCACATTCAAAAGTAAAATTTGGGAAATACTTGACAAAAATAGTAAACTCTTTAAAGTAGAGAACCTAAAGATCAATTTTTACTCATTTTTACCCACAACGTATGAAAAACGCACCAACTCATGGAGCACCTGAAGTTCAGTCATCAGCTCGCGCGACATCTCGACTATCTCCACTCGTCGCCGCAGTTGCCGCAGGTGTCATGTCTATGACAGCAGCTACTTCTTCTGCGCACGCAGAGAATAATGTGCAGATTGGAATTGGAAATGTAATAAAAAAAGGCGGAGGTAGCGGTAGGGATGCCACGGCACGTGCAACAGCAACATCAGCATCTGAGGCAGCAAAAGATGCGCAGACAAGATTGGATGCCGCTGAAGAAGCTCTCAACCGGGCAAATGCAAAGGCTACGGCAGCGGATACAGCAGCAAAAGATGCACAAGGAAGACTTGCAAGCGTAGAGAAAAGATTAACAGAGTTAGAAGCAAAGGTTGCAGGCTTGCCATCGGCTACAACTCCGGCATCAGACGACAATGGTAGTAAGAAGGAAAGAGATACTGATTCCGACACTCGATCGCCAAGAGCCCCAACAGCAGATGAAATCGCAAATGCACGAGCAATTATAGAAGCACGAGCTCAGGTCGCAAAGGCATCAGCAGATGCGGCAAGAGCACAGGCTGCTGCTGCGACGGCAAAAGTAGGTGTTCTTCAGGCTCAAGTTGAAAAAGCACGAGCTGCAGCAGAGTTAGCGCGAGCTCAGGCCGCAGAAAAAGCCGCAAAATTAGCACAAGCACAGGCAGAGGCAGACGCAGCAGATAGGAAAGCAACAGGGTTAGCAGATGAGGCGTCATCTACTCAGGACAATTTAGCAGAGGCAAAGCGTCAGTCAGATGAGGCAAATGGAAAACTAGCAGCGGCGGACGGAGAAGCAGCCAGAGCGAAAGCACTGCTCGATGCTTATGGAGCAGGATCAAGATCAGTCGTCGTAAACGATGGGCAAACTCCATCATTCCACGGCGAGGCAGTCGGAACTTTTGGAGCCTTCTCCGGAAGACAAGCGGATGTCCATGGTGGCGCCGGCTTAGGAGCTTTTGCAAGAGTTGGCGAGCATGTATCAGTTGGAGTAAGGAGTAATCTCGAAGCAGGAAGTCGTGCGATAAATGTTGGCGGGCAGGTTGTTCCTGGATCCAGCACAGCCGTAACGGCCCAGGGTGCAGTTCAGCTCGGAACCGTTCAGGGAAGCGGATTCAACTTCGAAGGAGCAGTAGGTATGCAGAAAGAAACGATGAATGGTGTAGCCACGGGATTCGACGGAGCAAGATTAGAAGGAGTAAGTAATGCATACGGACGTGTGGACTTAGGCGCTAACTACTACGCACAACTTTCAGAGGCAGTTCGCTTGAGGGTTGGAGCCGCTATGACATTCCTCGTAGGCCGCCCGGTCGAAATGGGTTCTGATGCAAAGGAGACAGCAGTAGGCGGAACAGTGAATATCGGTATATCCACAAAATAATCCGATACACAGAACTAAATTTTATATACAATATATCCCATTCCTCAACACATTATGAAAAACACGATCGACACCACATCTAGAATAGAGGCTCCTACAAGACGAATAATGCTTGGCAACTCACCACTTCTCGCACGACTCTCAAAAGTCGCCGCTCTAAGTGCCCTAACTATTATCGCTGCATGCAGCGATAACAACGGAAGATACACGCCTGGAAATCAGGCTGACGCTGGTATTGCAAGCGATAGCGGTATTACGGGTACGGATTCTTCTGGAGCTGATGCTGGCTCAACTGCCGATACATCTACAGCCGATGCCGGAACAGTTGATTCTACTGTTGCAGGAACAGATGCTTCTAGCACTGTCGACACATCAACAGATGGCGGTTCTACTTCATCCGACACTTCAACAGCTGACGCTGGAGTTGACTCTACAATTGCAGGAACAGATGCTTCAGTCACAGCAGACACTTTGGGAGCAGCCGATACAGACGCCACAGCGGATGCATCAATTTCCCAAGACACCACCTCCCCGGTCGACACGTCAAAGCCATCAACTCCAGACATCGCTCCCACTCCAGTAAAGGTTGCAAAGCCTGCGCCAGCCGACGAGTGGATGTCAGGGTACAAGCCTGGAATGGAATTACCGGTAGAACAGGTTTTCATTACGAACAAGCCATATACAGCCGTTGTGGGTTATGGATACAAGGATCAGATCAAACCGTTGACAACTGATTTTGCCGCTACGGTAAATGGAGCAGACGTATATAAGATGAAGGTGGGAGATCTTCCTAAGAATGAGAGCGACGCCGGAACAAAGAATTTCCGTGTAGTAACAACGAACAATCCACCAAATTCAAAGATTGGTACATATGTTACAACACTTACAGGAAAAAAGGCTCAGGACGGTGTCACTCCATTGTACGATCAGGGCGCAATTCTCCCAGTCCTATGTGACGATGGTGAGTATTATCCTGAAGATGCGGCGCTCCTTACTGAGGCTATGACGATGACAGGAAAGATGGAGTTCAATCACAATCTCGAAGAGATGCGTGATACATATATCTCTAAACTCCAGGATAATGTTAATGCCGTATTTTTCGCTGCAGGAAAAGTTTATGCTCCACAGTGTGAAGTTCAGGTGGTAACTTCTGGAAAACCTGGAATCATTGACGCACAGGCCTGCCCGGTCGGATGCCTGGTCTCATATGTAACCGTACAGCCTATCGCAAGTTGGACAGAGAAGATTCAGAGCGGTAACTAAGCCTAAAAAGAGATATTATAAAAGATTGGAGACGCCGGACTCAGGAGTGAGCGAGGCGTCTTTTTTTGTGAGCGAAGTGTGCGCACGCACACTTGCAAGACTGTCCCCTTGGGGCACACTTGTAGTCGATTGGCGGGCGAGCTCGATTTTTCGAGCGAGCACGTTAGCATGATGTAAACTTTCAAAAGTTCCGGCATCGGTCCAGTCACCGTCAAGTCGCGTAGCAGTCATAATGCTACGATCAATATAGGCATTATTCACATCGGTAATTTCCAACTCCTGTCTCCCGGAAGGTCGCAGTGTTTTGATAATCGTAAATACATCGCTATCATAAAGGTAAAAACCACTTACGGCGTAATTTGACTTTGGTACAGATGGCTTCTCTTCAATAGAAATCACGTTATCGCCATCCAGCTCGGCAACACCGAATCGATCAGCATCGGCAACTTCTTTTAAGAAAATATGGGCACCTCTTTTATCTCCAAATGCACGAACATGCTCGCCCAAATTATTTTCAAAAATATTATCTCCAAGGATGACGGCGCATGAGTCACTACCGACGAAGTCTTCGGCCAAACTCAGGGCCTGCGCGATACCTCCAGCCTCATCCTGCACCTTGTAGGTGAATCGAGCCCCAAACTTCACACCCGAGCCAAGAAGCCTCAAGAAGCCCTCCACATGGTCCCGTCCTGATACGATCAAGATATCTCTGATGCCGCAGTCTAGAAGCGTCTGAAGCGGGAAGAAGATCATGGGCTTGTCGTATACGGCAAGCAAATGCTTGTTCGTGACCTCGGTTAGATATCCCAGTCGTCGTCCGTTGCCTCCTGCGAGAATAATGCCTTTCATAGCCATAATACTGCGAGTTTACAGGGTGGAAAGATAGTTTTGCAAGGCTTCCTTGTGCGGTCGCAGAAGGGGAAACTTCGCTGAAGCTAAGACTGAGTTTCGCGGCCTTCTGGCCGCTCTCCTAGCCTCCTCGCTCCCTATAGGAGCAACCTCCGCCTTCACTCCGGTCATCTCGAAAATCTCATGCGCAAAATCATACCAGCTGACCGCGCCTTCATTCACGATATGATAAATACCAAACGGCCTCGCCTCAATTAACAAATTCAGCACACTTTCTGCCAAATCCATCGTCCAGGTAGGTTTACCAACCTGATCATTCACCACCTTCAATGCTTCACCTTTACCCGCCAACTCAAGCATTTTACTCACGAAATTGCCCCCATGTTTTCCGAACAGCCATGATGTACGAATCAAATAATATTTCGTCGATTTCTGCTGCAGTAATTGTTCGCCGATAAACTTCGACTCGCCGTAGCGATTGATCGGCGCCGGCTCATCCGCCTCTTTGTACTCACCCTTCTTCCTGCCATCAAAAACATAATCGGTACTGAAGTGCACTAACGTAATTCCTTTCTTCTCGCACAAATCCGCCAACATTCCCACGGCCAAACCATTGATTTTTGTCGCCATCTCAAATCCTTCTTTCGTCTCCGATCCATCAACATTGGTATATCCCGTAGCGTTAATGACCACCGTAGGTTCAACTTTCTCCAGGATTCCTTTTACCGCGCTCTCATCCGTAATATCCACTTCCTCTTTATCTACTCCAACAGGTTCATATTCACTAAAGACACTCATCAAGTCCGCTCCCAACATACCTTTACTTCCGAGAATCAAAACTTTCATAAATTTTTTGAAAAAATGAATACTTACAAACTTGCAATCTTCTGCATCAAACTATCGAGGCCGACAATCTCCGCCTCTCCTCCACTCCTTAACTTCCACTCAACGGAATTCTTCTCCAATGTTCTTCCACTCAAAACCACACGAACCGGAATACCAATCAAGTCACTATCTTTGAACTTCTTACCGGCACTCTCATCACGGTCATCAAACAAAACTTCAATTCCTGCGGCAAGCATCTCGTTATACATTTTTTCCGCCGCAGTATTCACCGCCTCATCCTTCCCCAACGAAATCAAATGTACTCGGAAAGGAGCGACCGATAATGGCCAGATGATGCCATTTTCATCATGACTCGCCTCCACGATCGTACCCACCATTCGCGTATTGCCAATGCCATAACACCCCATGATAACATGCTTTCGCACCCCGTCATTACCGGTAAAATACAAATTACATGGCTCACTATATCGCGTTCCCAATTTAAAAATATTTCCCGCCTCGACCGCCTTCTCGCTCTTCACCGGTCCGCTACAAGTCGAACACTTTGATGCATCGGTAACAATCTCCACATTCTCCGCCGTCTTGCAGGAATCGCACACGAGAATCGTATCCTCACCGGCAGGAGTAATCACAGAAAACTCATGGGTATACTGATCCGTAAACGCACCACCACCCGCCTTCACGACATAAGCACGAAGCCCACATCGCTCATACACGCGCAAATACGCCGCCTTCACCTCTTCGTAATATTTGTCCAAATCCTCAACAGTCGTATGGAAAGAGTACATATCCTTCATGCCAAACTCACGACCACGCAGTAGTCCAGACTTCGCACGTGGCTCATCTCGGAACTTCGTCTGCAACTGATACAGTGCAAAAGGAAGATCTTTATACGAACGAACGTACTTTGCCGCAAGGGGAGTTACCACCTCTTCATGACTTGGCCCAAAGACAAAATCGCGATCACCGGACGCCTTCGTTTTGTACAAAATATCAATCATCGTGCTATCTCGTCCCGTCTGTTTCCACAACTCCATCGGCTGTAGTGCCGGCATGAGAATCTCCTGACCGCTCACTTTGTTCATTTCCTCACGAATAATCGCATTAATTTTCTGCAATACGCGCAGTCCCAACGGCAAATGGGTATAAATTCCAGCCGCAACCTTATCGATAAATCCACCTTGTGCGAGCATCTTGGCATTTACGGAATCGGCATCATGTGGAGCCTCAAAGCTCGTCTTTCCAAACATTCGAGAATAGCGCATAGCAAAAGTGTTTAAGATGCCCAGATTATGCCAGAATCGCAGGCTCATGTGAAGGAGGAAAATGAACCTAGTATGCACCTTCTATGATAGAAGGAAGATCCTCACTGTGTTATTTCAAAGCTAAGATACCCAATGGAATTGACAGAAATATAAATAAGTATACAATACATTAATAATAATCAATAGTAAGAATATGTCCAAACTACAACCACAGGAAGCCACATCACCAAAAGCAGAAAGTCTCGAGCTGCACAACGCACTCGCGGATAGAATCCTAACATATTTACGTGAGTACGAGGGATTCAAAGATCCGGTAAACGGGGTAATGCCAATACCGGGATTCTCAAAAGGAGTCACGCAGGAAATGCTAGGACACTCTATAGTCGTTGGAGTTACACCAAAAGCGGATAAAGTAATGATTCGCATTGGACTTACCATGTCGGGCAAAGAGTCGGAGACATTTACGAATGTTCAATTTAACCCAATGAGCGGCAGCTATCTCTATACGCGAAAACCTCTTGAAATAAATATTGACGATACGATGGGAAGAAGTATGGAGCAGGTACTCTTGAGTCTACTTCCAGCACTAGAAGAAGGAAAGAAAATGATGAGATCACCATCTCCGGAATCGATTTATCATAGTGGAGATTTTCCATTGGTGATGGCGCAGAGTCTTAAAACAAGAAATAAAATAATGAGAATTGGCGGAACGATTGGCGCTAGTGCTCTTGCAATTACCACGTTATTTACCATGGCTGGAATAGCACTAGGCCCGGAACATTTGAACGATATACTGCAGCAAATACCAGACGAATACTTAAGTGCATGGCTCGTAGAAGCTAAGAAAAGTATGTTAGATTTTGCAGAAGGAGCGCAAGGTGGTGTCTTTGATATGATACTATCGAGACGATATTCTGCATTCGTCCTTACGCTCGAAGGAATGAAGATCGCCCTGATTGCCGGCCCAATCGGCGTCGCTATTGCCGAACAACTTCGACAAAAACCGAAATACATCGACGATCTCTAGGAGAAGATCGGTTTTGATATTGTGTGGTAAGCGGTTAGAATATCCCCAAACACTCATCACATTTTCATTATGCAAAAAATTATTTCGCTGATTCTCGCTATTGCCATTTCACTCAACATGAGCGCATTTATCGCAGAAGGATATGAATTTACTCCCGCCGAAAGCACCGGAGGATATACGTCTATAAATATGGATCCATTGCCAGAATATCTGACTCAGCCGATAGGAAATTCTTTTACGGACCGATTCAGTAAATCAAAAATAAATGCAAAATTATGGGAAATATCTCATGATAAGGATAATTTTCAGACAATATATCAGGCCTCAAATGTCGCCATAAAAAAAGGAAAACTTGAACTATCAAATTCGCCAAGCAGCAACGGAATGGTAACAGCCGGAGAAATAGTAACGCAGAAATTGTATCATTATGGAACATTTACCATAAAGGCAAAAGCGAATCAGGCCCCGGGAATGGTGAGCTCCATTTCGCTCTACAATGAAGCGAGTGATGAGTATGAAAATATTGATCTCGAGATGAGCACGCTCAATAACCAAATGGTATCAATCTCGAATTCCCATGGGGACAACGGTGATAATGCGCAGTTGCAAAATGAATACCACCACAACGAAATGGTGAAGACGATTTCGAACAAAAAAATGAACACGTACAAGATCGAATGGCTCCCAGGAATGATTCGTTGGTATGTGAATGGGAAGAAGATTGCGGAGCAGGTAGAGGCGG
>CAYHGS010000007.1:48564-53348 GCA_964356305.1 uncultured Candidatus Peribacteria bacterium | reverse complement strand
GTAAAGGGCGCGGAGAAATAAGCGAACGGAGTGAGCTTTTGTTCCCGCTTTCTTTTTTATGAATTAAACTTCTCTCATGGCCTCACCCGAGAGTTTTCGTATAGGTATTGATTGTCGCATGTACTCCTCGAAGTTCACCGGCATTGGAAGATATGTTTTTGAATTAGTACAGCATCTTGCACGGATTGATACAAAAAATCACTACGTGCTTTTTTTTAACGAACCGGAATTTTCAAAATTTATACCGCCGAATAAGCGCTTTACGAAAGTAAATGCCGGGGCTTCACATTATTCATTCGGAGAGCAGACAGTTTTTCTCTACAAGTTGTTGAAAGAAAAATTAGATCTTATGCACTTCACACACTTCAATGCGCCGATTCTCTACAGAAAAAAATCAGTCGTCACAATTCACGATCTAACACTTTCTTTTTTTCCGGGTAATAAAATGCGATCGCCGTTTTACCGCAGCGCCTACCGGTTAACGCTCTCCTCCAGTGTTCGTAACGCCACGAAAGTCATCACCGTCTCGAACAACACTGCAAAAGATTTGCAGAAAATGTTCAAGGTTCCGGAGCAAAAAATTCATACCATTTATGAAGGCGTCACCGAAGAATTTGTAAAAAATATGAATGAAACAGAGTTAGAAGTAACGAAAAAAAAGTTTGATATTACCAAGCCGTTTATGCTCTATACGGGAGTGTGGCGCAGTCACAAGAATCTCGTAAGTCTCATCAAGGCATTTGAAATATTGCGATCGAAACATAATGAAGAAGTGCAGTTGGTGATTACGGGACGCCAGGATCCTCTCTATCCGGAGGTGAAGCGCGCCGCGCACGAGACCAAACACGAGTCGGACATTATCTTCACAGGGATGGCCTCTGAGCAGGATTTGATCAACCTTTACAGTGCGGCGCGCGCCTACTGCCTCCCTTCTCTTTACGAAGGTTTCGGCCTCTCCCCTCTCGAGGCGATGCAGTGCGGTACGCCGGCCGTGGTATCTCGAGCAGCCTGCCTTCCGGAAATCTGCGGCGACAACCCCGAAAAGCCCACCGCCCTCTTCTTCAACCCCTGCGACCCCTCCGACATCGCCGAAAAGCTCTACACCGCCCTCGTAAACGAACAAGTCCGCAACCAACTCATCACCAACGGCCTCGAGCACGTGAAAGAATTCTCCTGGGAAAAAATGGCCAAAGAAACCTTGGAGGTTTATAATCACATCCTGAAGAACAATTAAACTAGCCCCCATGTTCTCCCCTTTCCAAGACCTCTTCCAGAAGGCCGTCGCCCGTCACGGTATGACCGATATGATGATTGCCGCATCGGTATGCGCCAAATTCACCGAACTCAAACCAAAAATTTTCCCCGAAGACACCGCAAAAAATCTTGAAGTGAAGCACTTCAAAAATGCCACGCTCACCATTATGGTCCCCGATACCGTCTGGGCAAACGAAGTTCTCAACCGTCAAATTTCCCTTATCCAAGACATAAACGCCACTTTCGGCAAAACTGTTATTGAAAAAATTAAAACAGAGTTAAGACAGCTAAAATCAGAGGAAAGTCCTTCCTAGGAAGCCGAAAAACGTTAAATTTCCTGATAAACAAGCTATTTTAAAAAAAGTAAATACAGGCAAGTACGTATGGATATGATGTGGTGTATCCAAATGTACAGCAAAAAGACAGCAAAACGGATATAGGTCATCTGGAACAGTCAGAAGAGTCCGCACTCACCATCAATACCCTACAATTCCCTTGACCTTCTGCCATTTTCTCGTACAATGAGGCTGCTTTCAGAAGTAAGCAAAGGTTTGTCATCTTCCGCGTCAGAACGGAAACCTCGTGAGAAACCAAAGCTGAAAACGTATTATTTTTTACCATCAATCACATGCTCGTTATTAGATTATCTCGTATCGGAAAGAAGGCGCAGCCTAGCTTCCGTCTCGTTGTTCAGAACAAAGAAACTAGCCCAAAGCGAAAGGCACTTGATATCGTTGGATATTACCTTCCGGCAACAAAGGAAAAGAAAATTGAAATTGAAAAGGAGAAGATCGAAAAATGGATCAAGAACGGAGCTATTCCATCAGATACCGTTGCAACACTTCTCAAGAAGAATGGTTTTGCTAATATGGACAAATACATCACTCCACGAAACAAGACTCACAAGTCAAAGAAGGAGGTTGTCGCTCCAGCAGCCGCACCAGCGACTCCAGCCGCCCCAGCAGTAGCTGCATAATGACAAGGAAACGTACTAGTGTAATTTTTTCTGATACTCCTTTTACTCTCTTACTACAATCCTCATGGCAGATATTACTCAGGGGGCCGATCGCGATTTTGTTGAATACATTGTTAAGCAAATGGTCGACCATCCGGAAGATGTTGTTGTTACGCGAACCGTTGACGATATGGGCGTACTCATTACTCTTTTGGTAAACAAAGAAGATATGGGAAAAATTATTGGAAAGAGCGGACAAACCGCCAAGTCACTTCGCGTATTGCTTCGCATGGTGGGTTCACGCTCCAATGAGCGTGTTAATCTAAAAATTGCTGAGCCGGAAGACATCGTAGTGTAACGTAGATGTCCTGATTTCGTTTCCGTTCCCGTTTTTTTAACAATAAATATCGTATGGGAGACTCAACAAGCATCATCGACGCAGCCATGAATTACGATATAATGACAATCATTAATCGTGGTTTGGCCTATGCGATTATTATCGCGGGTTTCCTCTCAGTGGTATTTATTTTTATTGGAGGCTTCTCATTTATTCTTTCAGGCGGCTCCGAAGACAAGATCAAGACGGCCGTAGGGACGATTCGTTATGCTATCATTGGCCTCATCATCACTATTCTCGCGGTCGTCATCGTCGCCGCCGCCGGCAAGTTCATCGGCGTCAACGTCATTCAATACATCAACTTCAGAGATATCATCGATACCGTTGTTTCGATTGGCCAGTATGGAAATTCCAGTTCATCGAGTATGCGCTAAGACACCGCCGGCCCAACGGGGGGTGCCCCTCAGGGGAGGTGTCCTGTTCCCGCTTTCTACGTTCTATTCCTCACGATACACTTCCAATCAAATGGAAATCGGTAGGTTTCGCATGCGCGCACCATTGCTGCAAACATTAACCATGGATTCATTTTTTCAAACGTGAATGCATTGCCCTTCTCACGATTCGGATCATAGTTTTGTAGGCGTGGCATTTTTTTTGGAGAGAGCGGCACAATCATAGCATCGAGAGCGTCTTCTACTGCTTCGGCGGATAGGCAGAATGCCATATCGCAGGCGCGCCACATCTCGGCATAATGCGCATCGCGTTCGCGAACAATGGTAACCGATTCCAGTCCGGGCTGAACCTTGATCCCGGACCGAACAAACAAAATCACTGGAACTTTCATCGCTACTATTCCCTCATGCATCGCAACAAAAACCCCGAGATCACTCTCAGTTTCTGCGAGGAACCCGACAAGTGGAAGGTCGCTCAAAAAAGGAACGGGGGCTGTTGTATAGGTTGCTGTATGTTGTTTAGCAATTTTCTTCTGATCGAGCTTGGCATCGAGTCGTTTTACTGACATACTCAGTTTGTTTTTGTTTTTGGAAGTTCTCAGTATTATATCAGAAAAACAGCTTCTTGCGAAGGCTACAGCATTGACACACTTATATATTATGGCAGAAAAATTACTTATCATCGACGGCAACGCGATTATTCACCGCGCCTTCCACGCCATCCCCATGCTCGCCACCTCATCCGGCCAGCCAACAAACGCGATTTATGGCTTCTGCTCAATGATTATGAACCTCCTCATCAAGGAGCGTCCCGAGTATATCGTCATCACCTACGACCGCAAAGGAAAGACCTTTCGCGATGATCTCTATACGGAATATAAGGCCACTCGTACCAAGGCCCCGCAGGAGCTCTATGATCAGATGCCGCTTATCAAAGACGTCATGCGCGCCTTCAAGATCCCTCAGTTCGAGGTTGATGGTTTCGAAGCAGATGATATTATCGCGACCATCGCGCACAAAATGGAAAACAACGAGAATATTCATTGCTACATCGCCACCGGTGACCGTGATGCATTTCAGCTCATTACCAAATCCGTTTCTGTCATTACTCCAAAAAGTGGTTTCAAAGAATATGTGACATACACTCCGGAAAAAGTAAAAGAAGAATTCGGCATTACTCCTGAACAGTTCTGTGATTACAAAACGCTACGCGGCGATACTTCCGATAATATTCCCGGCGTTCCAGGTATTGGTGAAAAAATTGCTACGGATTTATTACAAAAATATGAAACCATTGATGGCATTTTGAATCACCTCTCAGAACTTTCCCCTGCTATCGCGCGCAAATTCGCTGACGGCAATGAAAGTCTCGAGATGAGTCGCAAACTCGTTACACTGAATCATGAAGTTTTAATCGATTTCAATTTAGAAGAATGTACCACGCACAACTTCGACGTCTCAGAAATCACTCGCCTCTTCGACGGCTACGAATTCCGCTCACTCGTGCGCAAACTGGGTGAACTCGAAAGTAAATACGATCACGACAGAAAGGGTGAGACGAACGGAATGTTACCGTTGATTTTTGATTAATATCAACACATATTCAGCTCTACGATAATATCTTTTTATGGACGATATTAAAATGGGCCGATTTTGTATCATTTTTGGTGCATACGCATGAGATAAAGAATAGGTTCTCCTGCTATCAAGAATACCAGCAGGTTGACTTTTTCATATATAAGTTCACAACGATTCGATTCACGAAAAAGTGGCATTTTTAAAGCTA
>CAYHGS010000007.1:0-48464 GCA_964356305.1 uncultured Candidatus Peribacteria bacterium | reverse complement strand
TCATATATAAGTTCACAACGATTCGATTCACGAAAAAGTGGCATTTTTAAAGCTAAAAGTTTTCCCGGGAAAAGAATTGAGTCAATCAATAGAATAAAATGAGTCAACCCGACCAGCCTCCACGCCAAATCCTCGACTAACCACGCCCTCAATTTCATTGTACAAAAAAAGTATTCAACACAGTAAACATACTACCCTGTAGGACGTGTGCATCTGTCAATCAATTTTACATACCGCACCACAACATTCCCCATCCGCAATACAAGCAAAATCAGCTTAGGAGCATGGCAAAACAAGAGAACAAGAAAAGTATTCATAGCCCCATAAGTAAGCTAAAAAACGTACAATAAATTTGTAAAAGAAAGAGAGATAGAATATAGTGCTCCCACATGGCAAAATCACGCATACTCGCTAGCTTAGATATTGGTAGCTCAAAGATCCGAACCGTCGTAGGTACCCTCGATGACAAGTCGGGAGTGCTGAACGTTATTGGTGTTGGTACCGCTCTTTCTACGGGACTACGAAAAGGCTCGGTTATTGACGTTGAAGAGACAATCAATTCCATCGCCGCCTCCCTCGAGGATGCAGAGCGAATGGCAGGAGAACCTATTAATCATATCTTCCTCGGTATCGGCGGAAATCATATTGAGTCCATGGACTCAAAGGGTGTTATCGCCGTAGCCAATGCGAGCAATGAAATCACGGAAGACGATGTGGATCGAGTACTCGAAGCTGCACAAGCGGTGAACATTCCAAGCAACCGCAGAATTCTCCGTATTATTCCAAAAACTTTTACCGTAGACGAACAGCGAGGTATTAAATATCCGGTAGGTATGACAGGTATTCGTCTCGAGGTTGAGGCGCATATCATCTCAGGACTTATTCCAAACATCAAGAATATTGAAAAATGCGTACTTCAGGCGGGTGTAGATATCGATGATATCATCCCGAACTGTCTCGCCGCCCCGGAAGCCGTCCTCAACAAGCGACAAAAAGAACTCGGCGTCGTCGTAGTAGATATCGGATCCGGATCAACCTCCGTTTCTGTATTCGAAGAGGGCGTTACCCTCCACACAGCCGTTATTCCCGTCGGCGCAGAGAACGTTACGAACGATATCGCGATCGGACTCAGAACTTCCATCGACACTTCAGAAAAAATTAAGATTGAATATGGTTCATGCATCCCGGAAGACGTGAACGAACGAGAGACGATAGACCTCTCTCTTATGAGCAAAATTGACACACAGAAAGTTTCGAAAAAGGCGATGGCAGAAATTATTCAGGCCAGATATCAGGAAATTTTCCTTCTCGTAAAAGATGAATTAGCCAAGATTCACCGTGATGGAATGCTCCCTGCGGGCGTTGTTCTCACAGGTGCTGGCGTGAAGATGCCAGGCGTTATCGACCTCGCACGAGAGACCCTTAATTTACCAGTTCAGATTGGTTTCCCTCAGAATTTCGACGGTATCGTAGACAAGATCGATGATCCTGCATACGCTACAGCGATTGGACTTTTGATTTGGGGAACACGCATGGAGTCCCGACCATATGGTATGGCATTCCGAAGTCTGAATTTGAAAAAAGCGGCTACAGGAATCAAGAAATGGTTCCGCAGTTTAGTTCCTTGATGCACCTCTTACTCGCCTTATCCACTAACTCCGCCCCCGTTCCCTGCACCTCACCCTTCACGATAAGCTCGCATTTACCTCATTCGAACTTTATCCCGTTGACCCTATAGACATGACAACTCAGGATCCAAAAAATTCGAAAGCAAATCTGCGAAATATATTTTCAAAAGGTTACGAAGCGCAGCCACGAAGGTCTCAGGAAATTATTCCGGAGATCACTCCTATTGCCAATATCAAAGTAATCGGCGTAGGTGGAGGTGGAAGCAATGCGGTAAATCGCATGATCAAGTCCAACTTGAAGGGAGTAGAGTTCGTCGCGATTAATACCGACGCACAGGCTTTGTATTATTCAGACGCTGCTACAAAAATTAACATTGGCAAAGCCACGACCCGTGGCTTGGGCGCAGGAAGTAGTCCTGATGTCGGAAAACAGGCTGCTGAAGAGTCAAAAGAGGAGCTACGCTCGATTATAGAAGGTGCCGATATGGTATTTGTTACCTGCGGACTTGGAGGTGGTACCGGTACGGGTGCCGCTCCAGTTATCGCTGAACTTGCCAAAGAAATGGGAATTCTCACGGTTGCCGTGGTGACAAAGCCATTCACATTCGAAGGTCACCGACGACGCAGTCAGGCCGAAGACGGTCTCGAAAATCTTCGTGGCAAAGTCGATACGCTTATAACAATTCCAAACGACAGACTTCTTTCGCTTATCGATAAGAAGACACCAATTAATGAGGCATTCTCTGTAGTGGATGATGTTCTCCGGCAGGGCGTTCAGGGTATCGCCGATTTGATCACGATTCATGGAATGATTAACGTCGACTTCGCCGATGTACGCGCTATTATGGAAAATTCCGGTTCAGCGCTCATGGGTATCGGATATGGTACAGGCGAAAATCGTGCTACCGAAGCCGCAAAAGGCGCTATTGAGTCTCCTCTTCTTGAAATGTCTATCGAGGGCGCAAAAGGAATTCTCTTCAATATTACCGGTGGTAACGACCTCTCAATGTTCGAGGTGGATGAGGCCGCACGTATTATTACAGAGGCTGCCGACCCAGATGCAAACATCATCTTCGGTGCTGTTATCAACGACTCATACACAGGCGAGATCAAAATTACCGTGGTCGCAACCGGTTTCGATCAGGTCCGCGAGCGAGCTCAGGTTCGTCAGCAGGGCGTCATCAACCAGCCGCAAACTACCAATCTTCCTCAGAAGGCCGTTGAAAACGAACTGGATATTCCTGCATTCATTCGAAGGAAGATGCTATAGGCGTTCGGTAAGACGCGCATCTCTGCTGTAATTCAAAGTGTGCGTGCGCACATGCCTTTGGGGTAATTTTCAAATTTCCATCAAATCTGTTACCATGCAGTCATGCTTTCTGCCCAGGCAGAGATATTCACAAAAATGGTAATTAATTTCTGTCTTGTGCGCGCGCACAAATAAAGATAGTAAAGAAAAATATGTCAAAGCCACTCCCTCTTCACCTCTGGAACGACTTCGTGAAACTGCAACCGCTCGGTTCGCTCTATCAGACCTCAGTTTGGGAGCACTTCCAGAAACAAATTCCCGGTAAAGGGAAGAGTTGGACGTGTATCGTTACCAATCCCAAGAAAAATAATCACATACTTGGTGGCGGATTACTCATTCTCCACTCACTCCCCTTCAATCTCTCATGGCTCGAGTGTCCTCGCGGTCCGGTTTTTGATATTACGCACACCAGTGCGCTCTCCCATTCTGAACTCGAATATGTTTTCCAAAACTTTCTCGAACAGGCAAAAAAAATAGCAGATGCGAATCGCGCTGTTTTCCTGCGAATAGATCCGCCGGTTATCGCTTCGGATATTCCGCTTGTAGAAGCCTATAAAGACCTCACAGAAAAACTGCATTTCAAACCGGCTCACGCCTCATACTTCCCACAGACCACACTTACGATAGACCTCACAGAAACGCAGGAGGAAATATTGAAACAGATGAAATCAAAAGGCAGATACAATATTAAACTCGCGGAAAAACACGGCATCACGATTGAATGTATTAATACGCACACGAATAAAGACGCCATCGCGCAGTTTTATAATCTCATCATGCAGACGGCGAAGCGTGACAACTTTTTCGCACACAATCTCGCCTACTACGAATCCATGCTCGAATCCCTCGGCGACTCGGCGACGCTGTTTATGGCCTACAACAAGCAAAAACCAGTAGCCGGACTCATCGCCACCTATTTTGCCGATACGGCTACCTATTATTACGGCGCATCTTCCTATGCAGACCGCCCTCTGATGGCTCCATATCTTCTCCAGTGGCACGTAATGCTCGATGCCCAGTCCAAAGGCTACAAAGTATATGACCTGCTTGGAATCGCCAATATTGACCGAATAACGGGCATCCCAGATAGTAAACACCCCCTCGCGGGCGTTACCGACTTCAAGACGAAATTCGGCGGCGATGTCATCCCTTATCTCGCGGCAAAAGAACTAGTATACAAGCCGATATGGTATTGGATTATAAAAATGAGAAAACGACTACGGGGATAAGTAGCAATAATTATATGGCTTCAAGATGAGCTACGCCTTTAGAGTCGTTCTTCTAGGGCTGAACGAGCCGGTGTCGGTACAGGTTCAGCAGCCGGTGTCGGCTCTACGGTAGGAGCCGGAGCCGGAGTCTCTACGGCTGGCGTAGGAGCTGGTGCTGGCGTTTCTACGGTTGGTGCAGCAGGAGCAACTGCTGGAGCTTCCACCGCTTTTGGCGTGCCTAATACTACGAATTTATGTTCAGTATCATATTGCTGAAGGGCAATATCCTTCATAAATGCAGTGACAGCCGCACGATCTTTTTTGGTTCCACGAATGTAGTATTCGAATTGTGGCTTGCCTCCAACATCCGGACCACGTCGTACATCTACAAGCGTAGACCAGAGAGGATCTTTAGTGACAGAAAAGAGAGGACCTGAATACATCGCATTGTTAAGAGTTTTTCCTTTTAAATCAGTGCTGGCCTTTGCCTCAAATTCTTTCAGGCGTTCCTCAAAGTATTTTTCAAAATCCTTAGTAAAGGCATCGCGTTCAGCTAATTCTTTTGCATCAGGAGTTCTAATAACAATACCATTCTTTTCAATTTCTTTTTTATAATAGTTTCGAAGATCTTCCTCCATTGCTTGCAAGAAGATGCGTTCACCATCGATACCTGTCTCCTTCAGATATACTCCCCTTACCTTGAATCGGTTAATCTGTTTTGCCGTATCGCGCTCCTTGCCATATTCAACACCATAACCCATAGCCACAGACAGAAGAGCCGAAGTTTTAATATCCATAATAGGCCTTCGATTAAACACATTCTGCTCCTTACCAGGACCATAATAATCAACCCGATCCGTCATATTCTGGTATGCCTGGACAAAAATTTTATAGTCCCTATCTACCATTCCCTCAACCCATGTTTTTTCTGCATCTGGATTTCTTGGAAGTTTTTCCACCTTTGGCTCCTCCGCCTTTGGCTTCTCCACCTTCGGTTCCTCAACCTTTGGTTCCACCTTCGGCTCCTCTTTTACCTTTCCTACAGCCCATAAACCGGATTTACGATTATCATCAGCACCCTTAGCACTTCCAAGCTCGAGAAAGACTTCTTGCGTAGTGGCATCAAAAGGTACCTTTTTATTGCTCAAAACTTCCTGTGCATGTTTGGCGCGCTGAAGGGCAAGGGCGAGATTGAAAAGTGCGCCACCCGGAAGAAATTTGTCCTGATTAGCTTTTACGACTTCATTTTTTGCAGCTCGTCCATGTGCGTCGATATAAGCATCAATAATGGCGATATTATCATCGCGTAAAGTACGTGCGCTCGCGGGGAATAATCTATCTCCAAGAGCTTTTAATTGGTCAAATGCCTGAGCTTTTCCAGTATGCCAGCCCTCTCCCTTGATGAGAACTTTTCTCAAAAGAAATCGAGATCCATCGGTGCCACCATAAAACATAATATCCTTCATCGGAAGTTTATCGGCCACAATAGCATCCTTGATCTTGTCGATAATTTCCTGCTTATCGCCTGGAAGGGCTTTGGCGTGTTTCGAGAGACTGTAGAGTAGAATCGCCTGCTTCACCTCTGCCTCTTGGCTACCCATATCGATAGCCGCGGCAATGGTTTTTACATTATCTTCAGATGTATTAATGGTTTCCTTGAGTGCCTTCAGCTGTTCTGCTACTTTTTTTTGCTGCTCAACTTTCGCATCCGGCACCGCCGCCGGAGCACTCTCCGCCGGACCTTTCGCCGGTCCACCATTAGCAAACACCAGCCGCTTCAGCGCATACGCCGAATAGTTTGGTGCAAGATGAGTGAGGAAGAGATTGGTATGCATGGGAGGGAAATGTTACAAATTATTATTTTTATTTTTTATTTTTTTGCTCATATTTTTGAATGGCACTCAAGATGCCAATAGCATTTGTTACTATAAGTTCTGCTTTTTCCTCCTTTGTGTTGCTTGCGAAGAATGCTATTACCTCACCGAGATGTGATTTTGCATCATCAACTTTATTTAATTTTGCTTCAGCTTGTGCAATATGAAACATTGATCTGAAATACGGAGCTCCTTTTTTGCTCTGTGTTAAAGTGAGAATTTTCTGTTCGGCAGCTAAATATTTTTCCCAGGATGGTTTATTATTTGCATCATTAACAATATTGTCCTTGTCTGGCGAGATGGTATCATAGATTGCCTTAGCTTCTGCATCAAGTTTCTTGTATTCATCTTTCTCTGCCTCAGGAGCAGGAGGAGTTGCTTCTACCGCAGCAGCGGGAGCTGGAATTGGAGCCACGGCAACAGCCGGAGCCGCTTTCACAACCTCACCCGCATTTGCCTTCGCAATCTCGATGAGTTTCTTGGCAATATTATTTGCGCCTGTGATAACTTCTCCGCCTTTACCGATAGTCAATGTTCCATTCTTTCCATCGAGTAAGAGAGGAACTTTCGAGGTAAATATATTCCCCCCAAAGAGATAGCGGCCGATAGAGAGATCATAAGGCTTGCCAGCAGGATTGTTTTTGGAAGAAGCAAACGCGGCCTTGAGCTCTATGATAACCTTCTTCTCAAGCGGATCTGTTACCAGCCGCTCATCTAGATCAGAAATAGTATTTTGCTTTTCTTCAAGCGTCGGAAGTATACCTTTACCTGACGCGACCTGAATCAGTTTTGCGATATTTTCGGCATTCATGGGAAACTGTTTCAACTCATGCCCTTCAGTCTTTCCACGATTTTTTTCAAATGTAATGATAGAATCTACTCCATTTTTCCCCTTATACTGAATAGAAATATTTATATCTTTAGGAATATTAAGAGAAGTAAATAGTGCGCTGGAATACATCGGATAATCCGTGCCACCATGCTCCCTAGACATTCGCAGTGTATCTTTCATCACCGAAATCGCCGCACTCCCTGCCTTATCTTCACTCTTGAGACCATCTATAAATTTCTGGAATGCATTGGCATCAAGTGGAGTAACGACTTTGGATTCAGCAGCTGACTTCTCTGTAGGAGCAACGACTTTTGCCTCATCTTTTTCTTTTTTTGCAGCCTCACGACGACTCGCCAATTCATCGGCAATAGTAGCAGCCTTTTTGTACCCTTCAGGCGTACCAAGATCAAATGCTTCAGTATACGCTTTGTCGAGATCAGCAGCAGAAGTCTTTGAATAGTCTACTGCTGCAGCAGTCTCATCGGGCTTTGCGGTAGTATCTTTTTCAGCTACGACCGTCTCTGGATTTTTCAATAGTTTTTTATCCTGAGCATTAAGTTTTTCATATGTCTTCGGACCAAAACGACCCTGCAGATTTTTTGCCAAGTCTTTCATATTGTCATTTTGGAATTTCTTAACACAGGCGAAGATTCGCGCCTTACCTTCAGCCGTTGTAGTGTCAATAACTCCTCTTTTGTCGCTATCAGCAACCCATGCGAGGAATCCCTTGAGTGTAATATTCCCCTTCTTCGATCCACCCTTGTTAACATATTCAAGAGTCTTCGTGACATTAAATAATTCCGTTTTTTTGAGTTTTTCTGGTGGTGCCTCAGCGGCATCAGGTGGATTTGTAGCTGGTTGAGGAGTGACAACAGGAGACGCTTCCCTTTTGAAGTTTTTATCTGCTTCTATCGTATTCTTTATAAACTCATTCAACACTACCTCTATTTTTGCAAGATTTGCAGGAGGTTCAGTCAGCTCATATGTGGCTTCAAGATCTATAATACGATTACCCAGAGCATTAATTTCAGCCAAAAGTGTCTTACGCGTAGCCTCACGTGCTTTCAAGACATCTGCGTCGCTCTTCGGGTCTATTTTAAGGAAGTCATCAACGCGGGCCCGTAAACCAGGCTTACCATTCTCTCCATCAAGTATTTTATTGATCTCATCAGCCAAAGCTCTGTCGGCCACATCAAGCGTAGGGTTTTGAATCTCAGTAGGTTCGGCAGGAGCAGCAGCAGGAGCCTTTGCAGACGCAGGCTTATCTACCTTGTCAGCAGCAGGCTTTTCAACTGATATTATTCGTTTTGCTTTCCATATAGTGCCGGCGCTATCCTTTCCCTGCACAATTACAACATCCTTGCCTTCCTTGAGATCGAGTACAGAAAGTATATACATCAATTTTTCTTTATCGTATTGAGCGATAAATCCATCTTTATTATAAGATTCTTTATTACTATCTCGTATATATTTTAATGTATCAATCGGTTCCTTGTTGTCGGGATTAATTTTAGCTCTTGCGGCCATAAGTTGCTTATTGATTTTTTCAGCGGACCCGGGTTTTGGTCTGAATTCATACAAATCTTTTGCATTACCGAAGCGAACAAAATCATTTTTATCGAGACCAAGTCGCTGAACTTTTTCACTAAATTCTTCGTCGTTATTAACAACAATTCGTCCATCTGCGAAATCATCGAGGACTGATCTTAAAACGGTATCAACCTTTTCTGGCGTAGCAGTCGCCTTCACGGCCTCGCCCCCCATAAGCGCATTTAGCTGTTCTTTCTTCAAAATACCATCCGGCTTCGGCATTTTTTGCTGCAATTGAAGACGGATAATAGCACGAACGAAAAGCTCTTGTTGGGTATTGATATTCCCACGCTGGGTAGGGGTTAGTTCTCTCGCCGGAGTCTTATCGAGAAGAATAGCAGGATTAATTTTTTGATTTTCGTCCGTAGTTAAGGCGTTAAGTTTTTCAATAACGGTTTTTTTATCGATATTTTCAGACTTGAGTAGTGAGTCATTAGCACTTTTGATTTTTCCATCATCGGACGCATTGAGAGCGTCAAATATTTTTTTATCAGGTGATTGAGCGGCATTTTCTTTAGCGGCGGCAGCCGCTCTCTCGGCTTGTGCCTTTGCTTCCCGTGAAGCCCTCTCGGCGGCAGCGGCCTGTTCTTGTTCGGCGGCATCTATGGCAGGGATAGAACCTAATCTAGGAGCAGAAGAACCTTGCACGTCAGGAATTTGTGCGTTTACTCTAGCTATAGCATTTTTAAGGAGTGCATCGGATATCATCGTAGCTCTTTCGGTATCATCTTTTTTGGTCATAAAATCTTTTTCTTTTCCTTCTAGATTAAATTTCTTCATGAGATCCGCAAGTGAGCCAGACTTTTCGTATCCGGAATTTTTCAAAAGAGGCAAGAGTGCATCGATCTCAGCATTGAGTTGTGTTTTTCGGCCAGCTCTTAAGGACGAAGGTGGAGCGGCATTGTTTTTAATCCCATCCAGAAGTATTCCGGATTCGCCGAGGATAATCAAAACTTTTTTTCGGCCATCGGCATTCTCGAAAGAGTTGAGATTTTTTGTATCATCCATTTTTTTCAAATCTTCCCGAATTTTTTTATAGATCTCAGCATTATAAGAATCAGCCTTTTCGGCATCATCAGGGAGCAGAGTTCTCGCCTCATCATATTTTGCTAAATTATATGCAGCAATCGCCTGTCCACTCTTTGCTTTTTTCTCAAGTTCGGGCAATGCACGAGCAGTCGCAGCTTTAACGGCATCAGCAAAAGAACTATAAGCCTTTTCGTTTTGACGGAGTTGCATATAGCATTTACCTTGCTGCATAAGGGCTATCGGATAGCGCTCTCCCTCTTCCTTCTGGGTTTCCTTGGCGGTATCTCCATATAATTTTGCGGCCTCGGAAAATTTCTTTTCATTAAATTTTGCATTAGCCGCATTCATTAATTTCTCAGATTTAGTCTCTACTTTTTCGAACGTAGAACTAGATTTTACCACCTCAACCCCCGTTTCATCTCCAGAAACCGTAAGGATTTCCTGAAACACGGCTTGATCAGGAGTCTTGCCTAGTTGTTTTTTTACAAGTTCAACTACACCTCTAATAGCCAATTTTGGATCTTTGATACGACGCTCTGCTGGACCTGCTGCGCCATCCGCAAGTCTAAAGACATAGCGACCATCATTCATAGGAAGCGTAATAATATGCTTCGGCTCCGAAGTTGCGTCGGTACCACTATCAAAAATTTTCACTGTCAGTTTTGTATTGGTAACTTCTACGTTATATCTTGAGTCGCCAAGTATCACCGGCAAAGCACTTTTCAAATAAGAATTTGCCTCCGCATGCAGAGCAGCAGCAAGAGGAGTGAGCGTTCCCACTTTTTCAATTTTATTTTCTACTCGTGGCGTATCGGAAAGCTTTACGATGACAGGTGCATCTTTTGCATTTTGTTTTGGAGCTACACCAGAAGATAGCGCACTGCTAATCGCTGCAAGCTGGGTTTCTGAAAGGTTTCCTTGTGCCACGTTTTTGATAGTCTCGAGGATATCATTCTGTACATAATTTGGTTTTTCAAGAATAGCCAAAGTTTCATTTATGCCAATTACGCCTTCGCCATCATCATTTAGATATTTTTTGTCTCTAATCTCAGAAAGAGTTTTGTCATTTTTTCCTACAAAATCAGTAAGATCTTTCATGCCGACTTTTGCTTTTTCAAGAAAGGAGAGAATCTTTGCATATACAGTCTGATCAATATTGAAATCAGCAGCCTTCATTCCTGAAAGGGTGGTATGCGCCTTCGCATATCCAGTCACTAATTCTCCAAGCTGACCTACAATTTTAGCTCGCTCAGGTGCTTCTTTGGCGATTTGTTGTTCATGGACAGTAGCAGCACTTTCTGCAGGAGCAGCTCCCGCCGCTTTATCCAATTGGGCTTTCCCAGCTAATTGTCTATTTGTTTCAAGGATATCAAGTTTTGTATTAAATTCCACTTCCGCGGCATTGATTCTGTCTTTTAATGCATCGAGATCGATACTTAATTGAATAAATTTAGGATTGGATTTAAGCTTAGGATCATTGATCCTATCAATATTTTTTTGCACTCTTGCAAGAAGCGCATCCTTCATCTGATTCTGCTTCTCTCCTGTTATTTTTTCGCCAGGAGTAAGTTTTTCAAATTTATAAACAGATTGTGAAATGGATTCTTTGTTTTTTACGCCAGAGACTTCCTGAGTAACTTCAGCATGAACAGCATCGGCATTCCCCTCAGCCATCCATACCACCCTCTTGTAGTTACTATTGAATTCCCCTGATCGATTATGTTGAATGAATTTCATATTTTATTTTATATTTTACTTACATCATCGAGCAGCTGCGCCTCCTTCACTTCATCGGCATCTTTGTCGACGGCTTCTTCGAACTCTAATGTAATTTTTTTAGCTTCCTTTTCAATTAATTTCATCTCGGACATGTACTCGGCGAGGAGCTTCTGTTCCTCTGCGGTAGCATCTGCTTCGATGGTATCGATTTCAGTTGCGGCGGTAGTGAGGGTAGCGTGAATCTTCGGAAGGTCTGCTTCGTCAGCAGTTAAATATCCATCAAATCGCGCACTCATCTCGGGCGTCACGACGTCGAGTGCCTTGAACTTTGCAACGAGCTTCGTGATATCTGATCGGAGGTCTTCGGAATTTGCCGTAGCGGTATCCATAGATGTGATAATTAATAATTCTTGCCATTATAGCATGAAATAGAGGGAAAGCGCAAGGCTGGGCACAAGCACCGCCCGTCTATGCCAAAAGCTTATATTTACAGCTCAGTAACAAAATAGGTAAAGCAGATTTGACTGAAAAGATCCGAATTTTTCCAACACCTATATTGTGGCTTCAATAAGCTATCAAAAAAATCAGCCGTTTGTTATATACTATTTTCATCGTATGATTCACAAATTTCCTACCAAGTAGAACTCCTGCTGGAGCTCCCGGGGAAATTTTTCCACAAGGGATGCTTCGCTATAGCTTTAAAAATGGCACTTTTACGACAATAATGTGTTTATAAACTTATTGATATGAAAGTCAACGTGCCGAATTTGTGAGAATTTTAAAAAACTTGGGTCTTTTCAGGATTTGAAGCTGGGATATACAGAATATGCAAATAATGTCCCACGTGTCAGCTTTTTGTTAGATTCCCGTGCTAGCATTGATGATAGGCATCATAATTTTGACTTATGAAGGAGAAAAAGAATTTTAGGGAGTGGAATATCATGAAAGAAGATATTCACAACAGAAAAGATATGATTCTAACCTACTTCCATGAACGTGAAGTTTGGTGGACGTATGCAGGTATTAATATCGGCTCTGAACAGGATGGAAAAGGAAGGAGGTTTACTCGCCCATTTCTCATCATAAGGAAATTTAATGAGGATATACTATGGGCAGTTCCACTCTCAACTACGCTTAAAAAGAACCCATATTACATTCTCTATACTGATCATAATGGGAAAGATCGGGCAGCGATAGTATCTCAGCTTCGGCTCATAAGTTCAAAACGACTAACATACAAAATGGGAAGAATGCATGGAAAAGATTTTTCACGAATCAAAAAAGCCATCAAAGATTTGCTTTAATGGCTTTTTCTTTTTTAATCCGCCGGTTAGGGCGGATTGAGCCCGAAGGCCATATGGGGCGCAGTGTCTGCACGGGGACTGGAAGCCAATCTGCCGTAAGTGGTGCCACCACTCGCCTATACCCATCTCAAATTGAGATGGAAGCCCGAAGGCCATTACGTATAAATTATATCAAATTTTAGATATAAATTCAAGATTGATTGAGGCACCTAAATCTTACCCACGACTTATTTTTGTTTTTTTCATTCTCTCCTTCAGATCCGCGATGACCCCGTTTACAGCGGCCTGATCAGGGGCGTCTTCATAGGGCAGAGCTTTCTCCATAAGTTTTTCATCGAGGAAGATTTTGGCAGCATAGACATTGTCCTTGAGATTGTAGGCGCATAGGGCCTTGCGAACGATGGCACCAAAATAATATTGAGGAACATCTTCAGAGGCGAGTAAGTTTTTGGTATTATTTTCTACGCCCTCAAAAGCCTTGCGGGCTTCAGGGAATTTATCTTGGTCAAATAAACATCTGGATTTCATAAAAATGCCCTCGGCAAATACCCCCATACGTTTTAACCCTTTTGCCAGCTCTGCCGCCTTGTCAAAAAGTGACATCGCCTTCGCATAATTTTTTTCATTAAAGGCCTTGTAGGCCTCAGTCAGAGGCTTTCGATAGGTTCGATTGTCTTCAATTGTCATATCTTCATCTTCTTCTTCATCACTTTCTTCCTCGGTATCAAGAGGAACGGCGGAATCCATTCCGCCTAAAACCGCACGCTGATGGGCTTTTTTATCAACGATACGTGCATCATTTTTTTCATCAAATTTTTCCGCAATCTTGGAAAATTTTTCTTCAAGAGCCACAATGCGAGAAGTATCATCAGACGCATCGGACATGAGCGCAAGATTTTTCTTTGCCGCTTCAATATGTGTAGAAAAGTTACGCTTTGCAAGTTCAAAAGCACGCTTCTGCTGATCTGTCATTTCAGAAGCAGAAATCTTCTCCAGATGCTCTAGAGTTTTCCCGGCCTCTTCAAGAGGATGGGTACTTCCCTCAATATTGGCATTAGTATGCATACGTAATTATTTAGCATCGGTAGAAGGGTTTGAGATCCCCAAACTTCCCCTAATCTTTTCCATCTCGCCAGCCTCATGCTCGTTGCGCTTGATACGCTCGATAGTAACGTCGAGTTCTTTGTCGAGTTTTGCGACTTCTTGCACATATTCATCAGCGACTACTTTTTCTGCTGCTAATGCATCCGCCTCAATCTGCGCCTTCTTCGGCGCAATGCGCACCTCTTCAGACTCCATATCGGCATTATTTTCTACGCGCAGCTGTTCAAGCTCGGCATTTTCGGCCTCACGCAATGCAATTTCCGCATCGCATAACTTGTCGAGCATCGCCTTCAATTCCTCATCACTCACACTCTCATCACTAAACTTGTCGAGCATCGCCGTCCTCTCCCCCTCATCAATCGAACGCGCGGCGAGAATAGTGGTAATTATTTGTTCTGCTAATGGTTGCATAGAAAAGAGGTATTAGGGAATTATTTTTTTTATATCTAATTCTAGAGCATCGGTATCCTCAATCGGAACACGAATGTATTCAGGATTTGGGCCACCATTGGCAATTGCCTTAATTTTGGTAAGACCAAGCTGGCCAAGAGGAGTTGGTTTTAGTGCTGCAAAAAGCTCTCTATATTCAGGAACAGTAAGCTTCCTGGTTTTGGCATCATTAAGCAATTGTATATGTCGAGCTTCGATGGCAGGAGTGCTCGCCGGTAATAGATCATTTTCACCTTTAGTAGCTATCTCTGCCATTAGAGCCGCTACTGGCTCTTTATCAACATCTTCTTGTTCGAATGTATTGCTAGGACTGTTGGCAATTTTACTTATTAATGGAAGATTATTTCGGGCATAATGAGGTGCTGGCTTCAGCGCTGCCCAAAGTGCTTTATATTCAGGAACACTAAGTCTTTTTGTTTGAGCATCGGCAAGTAATTTTTTCTGCCCAGGAGTACCGCTCGTGAGATCGCTTTCGCTTTTAACTCTTATTTCAGCCATAAGATCTTCCGTAGATTCTTTATCAACTTTTATTTGTTCAAACGTATCGCTTGTACCGGTGGCAATTTTGGAAATCAAGGGAAGACCTTTTTTAGCGTAATCGGCTGGCGGCACTATCAGCGCCGCCCAAAGAGCCTTGTAATCATTAACACTAAGTCTCCTGTTTTGGGCTTCAGAAAGGAGTTTTTTATATCGAGTCACATCTTCGAGAGTACCGCTCTTGAGATCGCTATCAGTTCTCGTTTTCATTTCATTTATTAAATCATCCGTCAGTACCTTGTTCATTTCTCGTTGTAACTTCATCGTGCTCTTATCAAGATGAATGCTAACTCGGTTGCCCGGGACTGTCTTTACGATAATTTCATCGTTAAGTGTATTTTTTGTAACAGTAACTTCTTCCAAATTGATATCAACGTTGTCAAGCGATACACGATTGATGCGAAATGTTTTTGTCGCTCCACCGGCGCCAGTAGAGAGTGTAAGTATGCGACCTGTTTGAGGAATAATTTTATGTATCTGGCAAAGTCGTTTTATCAACGCCGTCATTTGTTCGGGGCCAATCGCCTCCAAGAGACCAAGTGATTCATTTACTAATCGACGATAGTTATTACCTTTTTTACTAAGAAGTTTGGTGAGTGAAGTTTTTAGCTTACCTAAATCAACTCTATTGAAAGCATTAGATGCCGCATTATCAGCCCTTTTCATCGCACCCATAGTATTGAGGAGGCTTTTGATGGCTTCATCGGGTTCAAGTGGAGGGCGCATAATGAGAGATTCATAGTCATCAAGAAGTTTTGCAGCATCTTCTTTTGAAACTATTTTTGGGACTTCCACGGCAAAATATGCCTGTGTATCCTTTTGGGCTTTAATTTCTTGAGGATATTCTTTCTCAATTTTTTTCAAAAATTCATCTCGTTTCAGTTCGGCATTCTGACGGATAGTATTGATAACAGCGCGCGCTTGACTCAATTTTTTAGTGTCAGTTTCGTCGTAGGAAGGTGCATTTTTTGCTTTTCGTATAGCCATGGCAACTCCGACAGGGAGCGCGCCACAAAGAGCCGCCGCCGCTAGAGGAGGACAGCCAAGCATGGCAATGGCCGCGAATGATCCGGCACCAACTCCTATCTGACTATGAAAAGGTTTGATTTTTCCCCACATGGTTGCGACTTCATTTGCGGCAGCTTTTGTGGCCGCGGCAGGCGCCGCCCTCACGGCGATGGCAGAGCGAGCAAGTCCGCCATTCATGTCGATTTGATCATCGATACTTTTTCCCATCTCGTCACACAAACGAATTTTGGCAGAAAGACTAAAAATCTGATCATCCGCACTTTTCCATATATTACTTACCCTTGTGGTTGAGTTGTAGTCAATTCCAGTGCGCTGTTCCGTGATAGCATCAAGCGCTTTTTCTATACTGCCCTTCGCGCTGAGACTATAGCTTCCTAGAAATCCTCCGCTAAGTACACTAGTAATGCCGGTGCCAATTGCACGCAATTTATAATCTCCCAAAGCACCTCCCGGATAGCTTTCCGTAATGCCGGTCTTCACTGAGCCACCCGCACCGATATTTCGCATGCGCCCAAGAAACGATTCATTATGAGCAATCATAACTTGTTCAAGTGGTGACAATGGAGCCGCAGGAATCGCTGGCGTAACAACAGGCCTAAGAGGAGTTCGTCCCACTGGTGGTACAACTGCCGGTCCAGCTCCCCCGGGAGTGGCAGTAGCTGTAGCGGGAGTTACCACCGCTGCTTCATCCGGAATATAGTCGAGATCGAGTGCCATATAGATACGTTAATAGGTAATGTGATGCATGTGTAATAAGTATTGTTTATCAAGAGGTTATTTTATCCCAGAGATAACCAAGGAGCTTTCCAGGAGAAGCCTTAATCTTTCCCCAGATAGATTCCTTTGATTCCTGTTTCTCGATTCCCTGTGAAAGATCCTTTTGTATATCATCGGCCGTTTCATCATAATCGATCAAAATAGTGTGATCGCTTATCCAACCCTCAGTCATCGCTCCATTGCTAATTTTAATTTGGAAACCGCCTTTCTCGAGTTTTTCCTTATCCGCGTCGCTAAGAGTGGCAAACGCCTTTTCCACTTCGGGCATACGGTTAACGAGATCCTTGTGATCATCGAATCCGCTTTCATAATCAATTCCCTTTAGCTTGTATTTACCTTTGATTATTTGTAGACGCTTATTGGCAGTTTCTTTGATATCGAGATCGCTCATATCGTCCACGTCATCTTCTCCCATGTCTTTAACCTCTTCTTCATAATCATTGGCATATTCATTTAGAGCTTTAGTAATTTCATCTGCATCTTCATTCCAATCAATCGCAATGCGATATTTGCCTTCCTTAGTTTTGATAACTCCCTCTTGGTCATTCATGCTTCCATGCTCACCGAGCACAACACCACATTTCGCCAGAACCTTCTTAGTGCTTGGGTTTACGCCATTGAAAGCGGTATTAAATTTGTCTTTGCACGTAAGTATTTCATCATAATCATATGTAATGCCAGATTGGAGTTCTACATTGAATCCAAGGGTATTACTCATTTCGAGAAGCATCCTTTTTGCTTTTGATTCAGGATCCTTGGCAGTTTCAAGGCTTTTATCAGGGCCATAAATAGCATCACCAAGCGCTTTATAAGGATAATCTTCCTTGGACGGATCGCCATCTATTTTGAATATTTTCGCAATCTTCACGAGAGACAATCCCGTACCGGCAAAATCTTCACTCTCACGCGCATCGGCAGTCTGCGCTTTCCACGCAGCCCAATCTTTTATTTTTCCTTTAATGTTTTTTTTAACAACCTCCATTGATTCCGGTGTTTTTTCTTTGCCAGCATCGGCATTCGCCTCTTGAGCCTCGGTAATACCTTCGGAAATAGCAGCTGCCATCTCGCCGGGATTATCGGTTACCTTGAACAAAATTCGTTTCTTGCCATCAGGGAGCTCCTGATATCCGGTACGTCGAACCTTGTAACTCAATGATCTTTCCGGAGTTGGACTTAATCCAATATTTTTCAAAATAGTTTTTCTCTCATCACTTTCCGTAGTATTTAGGTCAAGCAGCGCAGCATCTATCGCACTGGCATTAGCGGTAATATTTTTATAATCATAAGTATACTCCTGCGCTTGAATATGAAGAGGAAGGAGCGATAACGGATATCCACTCTTGAGAGAGATGGGTTTGAGCGCGTCCTCAGCGGCTTTTCGGGCGGCGGCAACTTCAGGTGTTTTTTCTTTTTCGCCATTGCCCCCAGGCACAGGGGGAATAATAGGAGCCGGGTAGAGACGATTTCCACTAAGATTTGCATCAAAGTAATGAACCCACGGTACGACAATATCAATATTTCTTGCTTCGACAGACGGTGGCGCGTCAAGATTCAAGGCTTTTAAAGCACCTTCCCAGTCTTGTTTTGAGCGACCTCCACTATCTTTTACAACAGACGGTGGCATGTGAATATTGAAGGCTTTTAAGGTGCTTTCTAATACTTGTTTTATGTCGGCTCCTGCACCTAGCCCTCCAATTTTAGCATCCCACGCATCGATATATGAGGTAAGCTTGTAAATATAAGCCTTACGTACTGATTCACGAATAGTGCCTAATCTATTTTCCGCATATCGCGGTTCGGTTTCCAGACGTTTTGCGAACGCCTGAGGATCATTAGCTACTTCCAGATTATTAATCCATGCATTTTTATTCGCATCATCTTTCGGGAAGAGCAGCTCCCAATTATCGATATACATTTTTGTCTGTCTTGCCAGCTCGAGGCGATCTTTTTTTACCTCAGGTTTCTCGGCACTGCCAAGTTTTTTATAGGCATAGAAAGCCCTGAGACCATCGATAATATCGGCACGGATGCTATCTTCACTTTCGTTATAATCAATTTTTAGTTTGCCATCATCCCACGAGAAGCCTTCGGAGAAAATATTAATATCCCGAACATCATTTGGAGTGACGGTAATTTCTATTTCTTTGAGCAGTGGCCAGAATTCCTTATATTTTTCATCGGTATCGATATTCTGGAGAACTTTTTCTATACGAGGAACATACTCGGTGAGATCGGTGAGATCGTATCGCTTACCGTCTGCGTCAGTATCGGTTTTGATTCCCTTCCACTTATGCGTAACGGTTTTGGTAGCATAGGTATTGAGGTCATTCATAGGGTCGAGACGCTCACCTTCTTTTCCATCAGGTGCCTTTTCTGCGCCTCCACCACCGCCTGCGCTAGCAGCACCACCGGCAACTTCAGGCAAAGTAGGCTCCTCGCTAATACCACTTGCTCCGACTTGGCCTTCACCAATTTTTCGGTACTTCATGGTAGCTCCATGGAGACGATCCTGTGGCGTGTCAAAGACATAGAGATCGAAACGTGTTGGGCCGGGAATTTCCAGGCTTGAGTTACGAACAGCAGGAAATTTATGAAGCAGATTTGTATTGAGACGTGCGTTTTCATAGGCCTTCGCTAGATCGAGGAGATTATGACCATTAATTTCATATTTCCCGGGTTGACCATCGAGAGTTTTGGAAGAGAGAAAAAGTCTCGGATATTTTGCGGCGACCTCTTGAGGATTTTCTGAATCAATATATTCCCGAATCTCATTCAGGTAGGTATTCATATAGAGAGCAATATCGGAAGGGCCAATCTGAACCTCCAGCATATCAGTAAATGTACTTTTCTTTTGCAGATACCATGCCGCATCGTGCGAGTTGAGTACGCGAGCTTCATATTTCTCCATATTTTCTCCGGGATTAATGCCTTCATGTTTTGTCGCACCGACAAAAGTGAGTTCCATTTCAGGAAGTACGGATTGGAGAATAATCATTTTTTGAATAATTTCATGACGCTTATTTCGCAGCGCGGGAGCACCGGCAGAGGTATGTTCTTCATAAAGAGCATCCTTGATTTCTCGTGGAGAGTAGCCAAGTTGCAAGGCCACAAAATCGATAAGTTTTTTATTTTTTTCAACACTACTTGGATAGCTTTTGAGAGGATGAGCTTCTTTGTTGAAGCCATCTCGTAGCGCCCGGAGTGCATCCTTGGAAGTTTTGACAACCTCCATTCTTTTCCAAAAATTGCTTACGGTTTCGAGTGCGCCGCCTACTACTTCTCCGGTAGTGCGTGAAGCGTCTATGATAGACCCTTTTGCTCCTTCGAGGCCACCGCTGCTCTCGAATACCAAACGTGAATAGGTGAAAAACGATTTCATGCGTGTATGTTTATTTTTTTACTTCTCGCCATTATAGCATAGAAAGCTACTTCCAGTCAATTGGCTTCAATCCCCTTGTCTCTAGGTACCTATTTGTCTGAGAAAAGTGTCTACAACCGAGAAATCCACTATAAGCTGAAAGAGGTGATGGGTGGGGTGCCCTGAGAACGAGATGTTTTTGCTCATTAATCGTGACTCCCTTCTCCTGCGCGTACCGCCCCCAGAGCATGAAAACGAGCCCTTCCCGCTTTTCCGAGAGCTCCTTCACCACCCGATCGGTAAACTGTTCCCAGCCCTTGCGCTGATGCGATCCCGCCCGCCCCGCCTCCACCGTAAGCGTGGCATTCAGCAGAAGTACACCTTGGGTAGCCCAACGCTCCAGATTGCCAGACACAAGCGGCGGGTCAGCAGACTTGTCCCTTGGGGGAGCGAAGTGTCGGATCCTGTCCCCTTTTGCTGTATACCCCATATCACTTTCAATTTCTTTGAAAATATTTTGCAACGATGGTGGCCTACGAACCCCATCACTCACCGAAAAGCACAGTCCATTCGCCTGTCCAGGCCCATGATATGGATCCTGACCCAATATTACGACCTTTACCTGATCAAACGGACACGCCTCAAAAGCCTTCAAAATACTCGCCGCCGGCGGAAAAATCTCCTTCGACTGATACTCCAACTTCACAAACTTCACCAACTCTTTGAAGTAAGGCTTCTCAAACTCATCTCCTAGTACAGCTTTCCATGATGGGTGTATTTTTACATTCATGGCTAGAGTTTATTTCTAAAATCCAACTCATCAACATGCGCCAGTTCCAGAATTCCACGAAATGTCCCGATCGCAAGTTCACGATGAAGCGGTACGATTGTAGTCACTACTTTTTGACTGTTTTCATTTCGAAGTTTTATGTGACTTCCCTTCTGGCTCACCACAAAAAAGCCAAAATACCGGCAAAGTATTTTAACAACCAGCGCCCCGGAAATTATTTTAGCCATGGGAAAACTCTAACGTAGTAACAAGAGGAGGTTTTTTCATAGCATATTTTTTCACCGTCGGTTCACCTTCCAGAAACAAATCAACCGCCTCAATCAAATTTTTCTTCGCGCTAACAAGCGTCTTTCCCTGGGTTGTAACTCCAAGTTCAAGACACCTCCCAACATACCACTTTCCTTCCTTCTGAAATGAAGCTGTAAATTTATATTTCATAGTAGACAAAATGGTACAGCAAACAAAGAATATTTACAATCTTTATTATTACTCCTCCCTCACCTCCCCCACCACCCTATCGATAAACAATTTTGCATCGAGATGATCGACCTCGTGTTGAACAATACGTGCGTTGAGTCCCGACAAAGAGATGGTAACTTTCTCCATTTTTTTATTGAAAAATTGCACGGTCAGACTTTTGTAGCGCGGAACAGTACCCCATTTTTTTCGCAGACTCAGGCATCCTTCTTCATTTTCTTCTTTTTCTTTCGAGTGAGTAAGAATTTCCGGATTAATCATAACAATTACCATTTCATGATCAGTGCCAGGGTTTAATTTGACGAGTGCAAGCCGTATATTCAAGCCAACCTGATTAGCGGCAATGCCAATTCCATCTTCCTCATTCATCGTCACGTGCATATCCCGGATGAGTTTTTCCATTTTTTTATCAACGCTCTTGATCGGTTTGCAAACCGTTCGTAGAATCTCATTATCGGCGCCGCTGGTGATTTTTTTTATCATAAAAAAAATTGATTTTACCGTTTTAGTATTATTTCTCTTGCTTCAAATATGCCTCGATGAAGCCATCAATCTCCCCGTCAAATACCGGTTCTGCATTGTGCTCCTCATAATCGGTGCGGTGATCTTTTATCATTTTATAAGGATGAAGTACATAGGAGCGAATCTGATTGCCCCATGAAACCTCTACCTTGCCACCCTTGAGGTCGCTGAGCTCTTTTGCATGTTCACGCTCCATCATATCCGCGAGCTTGGAGGCGAGAACTTTCATGGCATGTTCCTTGTTTTGAAGCTGACTTCGCTCGGTTTGGCAGGCGACCACGATACCGGTAGGAATATGCGTAATGCGGATAGCCGAATCGGTTTTTTGCACATTTTGACCGCCTGGAGCCGATGATCGATAGGTATCCACCCTCAAATCATCTTTTTTAATCTCAAACTCCTCTGCATCAGAAATTTCAGGCAAAACCTCAACGAGTACAAACGAAGTCTCACGAGAGTTTTTCGCATTGAACGGACTCTGTCGCACTAATCGATGTACGCCGTTTTCACTCTTCAAATAGCCATAGGTAAACTCTCCATCAATCAATATGGTGGCACTTTTCAATCCGACTTCTTCTCCTTGGGACTGATCCAAAATCGTCGCTTTCAGCTCATGTTTTTCCGCCCAACGCAGATACATTCGCATCAATATTTCTGCAAAATCCTGTGCATCTTTGCCTCCCGTTCCTGCATGAATAGAGAGAATAGCGCTATGGTCATCGTATTTTCCACTCAAAAAAGTTTGAATTTCTAATACCCTCCAATCTTTCGCTAATTTTTCTACCATGGTCTTGTATTCTACAGCGCTGTCAGGATCAGTTTCCGGATCAATCGTTGGAAACATTTCAATAAGTTCCTTCAGATCCTTCTGAAGATGTTCCCACTGATCTATAAACGTCCTGGTATGGCTCGCCTCCCGCGTAACTTGCTGAGCGCGTTTCTGGTCATTCCAAAAATCAGGCTCCTGCGTAAGGGTTTCCAGCTCTATCACGCGATGTCGCTTTTCTTCCAGATCAATCGCCTTCAGGGCCATCGTGATTTGGGTCTCCAACTCGTCTAAATGTGTCTTTACCTCGTGCATGTTGGCTTTACTATAGGGTGTTGCTTTTGGTATTGTCAATTCCGCATGTCAACCGCACGTAAAATTCTCGGAAGTACCGCCTCTCAGTTCACAGGAAAGATCCTTGTTGGACTGTTGAGCATTGTGGTTATTAAGCTCCTAACAGGTTATCTGACCCAGGCGCAGTATGGAGAGTATAATTTTATTTATGATTTTCTCGCTGTTTTCGGGATTGTTGCCGATTTAGGACTCTATACGGTTGCCGTTCGAGAAATGTCAAAAGACGAGTCCAAGATTCCCGTATTACTCGGAAATGTATTGACCATTCGAACGGTGGTGGGAATTTTCGCAATGCTGGTGGCTATAGGTTGCGGAATGTTGCTTCCTATTTTTTCTCCTGAATTAGCTGGATCCCCCGTCCCAAGAGGCATAGCCATCGCCTCAGTTACGGTGTTGTTAGCAATATTAAATGGAACATTAACGAGCGTATTGCAGGTAAAATATAAAATGCGCGAGTCCGCCATCGCTCTCGTCATTGGAAAAGTTTTTTCCATCGCGTATGTGGCCTATGCGGTATTGATTTTATTCAAAGGCGATGAGGCACATGGCTTCTATCACGTTGTGGCAGCAGGAATTCTCGGAAACCTCGCAATGCTCGCATACACCTGGTGGTACACACGACGACTCTGCGAAATAAAATATCGTTTCGATTGGGTTCTGATTCGGGATGTTTTTATCAAAGCATTGCCCTATGGATTGGCACTCATGCTCAGCACGATTTATTTCCGATTGAATACTATTTTATTATTTAAAATAAAAGGTCCGGAAGAGGTGGCTTTTTATAGCGTAGGAATGCGGTTAATAGAGAGCCTTACGATTATTTCATTGTATTTCATGAACTCGGTTTTGCCAGTGATGACCAAGGCGATTGATATGCGAGGTTCTGCCGAAAATTCCGTCGATAAACACTCCCCCATTATCCAAAACGCTTTTGATTTTCTCTGCCTTATGAGTTTTGCAATGGTAGCCGGAGGAGTGGTCCTCGCCTATCCAATCATCGCCGTCATAAGCGATCCGCAATATTTGAGCCGTCTTTCCGAAGGAATTTATGGTTCGGATATTGGCTTACAGATACTATTATTTGCACTCATGTTTTCATTCATCAACACGCTATTTTCCTTTGTTTTGATTTCCGTGAATAAGCAAAAAAAACTACTCTGGATAAATATTGGAGCAATCATCATTAATGTATTACTCAATATAGTATTTATTCCGAAGTACGGTTTCCGTGGAGCCGCAATCACAAGCGTTTTGGCCGAGTGTTATATATTAGTGGTGACGTATATGGCCGCGAGAAGATATTTAAAATTTTCACTGAGTTTGAAAAATTTCTGGAAAATAATGAGTTCCGCCGTAGTGATGGGCGCGCTCGTTTACCTCATGCGTGATCCTACGTATTGGCTTATGCAAAACAAAAACGTCATAGTACTTATCCCACTTGGCGGAGCAATATACATAGGCATGCTCTGGATGACCGGCGTAATCACCCGCGCAAAAATTCAGATGATTATGAGAAAAGAACAGCCGGAGATAGTGAATGTGGTGGAGTAAAATTTGCCCCGGCTTAGCGGTTCGGTGGAGAATATTTGGTCACATATCGCCTGTATTTGCAAGCTTGTAATTTTGTTTTTATGGCTTCGGTATGATATATTTTGCCTATAGTCCACTATAGATTTGAAGATGGACTGAAGCGATCACGGTTTGGTCTCCAAAAGGGAGGTACGAAGAATTTTATTCTTTTACTTTTCTTATTTATGGAGAACAAGTTGCTGGATGGTTTGTTGCCGAATGGCGGTTTGGAGATTTTATTATCCGATGGCGAATTGTGGAATCGGGCAGTTCAGTACGGCACGGCTGCACGGAAGTGGAGACAGAAGTTTTTGGGATTGTTGCCGGAAGTTGCTAGGCGCGAGTTATGGAAGGTTCATGGATTTGAGTCTGTTTTTGTATTCGCATTTAAGGTTGGAGGTGTGAGCAAAGAGCAGGCAGAAAGAGTCTTGGCTGTAGAAGAACGTTTGCGCGATAAGCCTATTTTACATGGGATGCTTATTAGTGGTGAGGTGAGTGTGAACAAAATTGTGAGAGTGGTATCCATAGTGACAAAAGAGAATGAAGGGGAATTGGCAGAGCAGGTAAAATTACTATCCCAGCAAGCCGTAGAGACATTGGTACGCGATATGAAGTCTTATGGAATAATGGGAAAGTCACAGGTCAGATCGGAAAATGTGTCAAGCAAGTTCAGCTTTGTGCGTGCGCACAGCGAAGAATCGCTCGGCCTAAATCAAGAAGTTGTTTCTAAGCTCCAAGCATTAAAACAAAAAGGCATAGATATTAATGAAACATTTCTGACATTTCTCAAACAGCGCGAACAAGACATCCAGCGGGCAAAAGAAAGTATCGCGGCAGAAGTGGAAACACAGATGCGATGCGCCCAAAACAACAAAACACAAACTTCTTCTCGTTACATCCCACAAAAGATAAAAAGCATCATCACAAAAGAATACGGAACCAAATGCGCCATCTCTCATTGCCAAAAACCATCACAAAACATCCACAACACCGCCAGATACTCCATGATACGCAATCACAATCCGAATTTTCTGGCACCTCTCTGCAAACTGCATCATCAAATTGCACACTCGATTGATGTGAAATATCAGGAGTGTCGGAGAAAATAGACGACACGCGCATGACTGTGACTTACCCCATCAACTCCCTCGCCAGCTTCTTGAAATGCTCTCCTCTTTCCTTGTAATTTGTAAATTCATTGAAACTCGCCGCAGCGGGTGACATGAGAATAACCGCGCCATCAATACCGAGCATGGTAGCCTCCTCATGGGCCTTCGTAATCGCCTCTCTTAGCGATTCAACACGCTCAATTGGCACGAGGAGCCTGCAAACCGTTCCATCCTCTATGCAAGCACTGTGGCCCCGCATAATAGCCTCTCTAATTCTCACTCCCGACGGTCCCATCACAAATACTTTCTGTAAAAATTTCATCTGAGATAATTTCCATCCAAGTACGCTAAAATCACTTCCCTTTTCGCTTCCACCGGCAATCAAATAAAATGGCCTCTCTAGGTCGTTAAATGCAGAACAAGCCGCTATGCAAGATTCAGGAGTGGTAGAAAAAGAGTCGTTATAAAATTCAACTTCTCCCAATCCAATTACCTTCTCTAACCTATGCGGCAAACCATGAAATTCACGCACCCCATGAGCAATGGTATCATGTGGGATATCTAATATTCTTCCAACCGTTACCGCCGGTAAAACATTTTCGAAGTTATGTCGGCCGACCAATCCAATTTCAGAAACGTTCAGAATATCAATTGCTCCTCGTTCTCGCAAATCAGGATCATTCAAATCCACACACTTAATCGTTTCGTTCTCTACCCACGCCCCATTCACGAGCGCCGTGCGACAACTCACATACATTTTTATACCATCTCCCAGCGCGCCAAATTCTGCGGCATAAGGATAATCCTGATTCAACACGGCAAAATTAGCCGCACTCTGATGCGCCATAATTGGATATTTTGATTCATGATATTCCTCAACAGAAGAATGATAATCCATATGATCCGAAGTAACATTCAGCACCACCGCGATATGCGGACTCATTTCCAAATCAACAAGTTGAAAACTCGAAAGTTCCAAAACCACAAAAGAATCTTCACTCACATCATCCAAAAACGAAACCGCCGGTACGCCAATATTTCCTCCTAAGAAAACTTTCTTCCCGCCATGTCGCAAAATTTCCGTGATCAGAGACGCAGTTGTTCCCTTCCCCTTTGTTCCGGTCACACCAATAATCGGCGCGCGGCAATGCTCGAAAAAGTACTTCGTCATGCTGGAAATCTCAGTATGACTACTCGCCCCATCATCAGTTTCCGGAAGGAGTTCCTGTATTTCCGGTCGGAAAAAAGAAATTCCTGGACTGCGAAAAACGACATCAAATTCATCCAATTTTTGTAAATAATGTTCACCCAATCGCATCTGAACTCCCGGGATATCAACCAATGTTTTGCTTTGATCGCATACCGTGAGATTGGTATATCCATGCTCCAGCAGATAGGTGAGCATCGCCCTCCCCTCTACGCCGTACCCTAAAATAGCGATTGCGTCAGTTTTTTCCATGCATCAATATTACCATATTATTTACGATCAGGTCGAGACAAGGAACGCTTAAGGAAATCGGTATTATTTTTTTTATTTTCTTCAATGTATCGTAATTGGTAGCGATTTTTTTGCGAGTCGCAATCAGCAATGTGAAATAGTTCAAACGGTTCAGTATAAACATGTTCCATATCGCCTACGGTACCCGAAAAAGCACCTAATTTGCGAGAATCTATAATCACCAGATCCAGGGCATCTTTGACGATGTCTAATGAAATAGGGGTGACATCAGAGGCAGCAAGAAGTTGAACAATCTCTTCAGCCGTTATGAAATTTTCCATAGTATTTCCCAAGATTTTCAAGATATCTCGAATAGCATATATGGGGTTAGCGATGCGAGTATTACGTTCCGTCGTTAGTTCTTCAAGAGGAAGATTGCCATTCTCAAACGCCGCCATTTCAATATCAATAGTTTCTCTTCCCTTAAATTTACTTATCCACTCATCAAATTGATCGCGCATAGTGTCTTGAGGAGACAACTCGAGAGCGGAAAGAGGTTTCGCAGGAGTGGCCTGAATTTCCGGCTCAATCTGAGCGCTTGGAGTAGAATCCATTTCAACAACATTTCCATATAGGTCATAATAATCTGCCACACTTTCAATTTCACTAACATATGCAACAATGGCCGTAACAAGCAACGAAATTGAATCCATAACGCGAATAAGATCATCCATTTCCGAAAGAATAGCCAAGGTACGTTTTTCAAAATCTTTCATAAAATTTTGCACGCGACATTCTTCCAATTTCAGCATTTCATTCAGTTCGCGCGCATCCGATAACACGCCATTCAATTCAGCAATCTGGCCGGGAGTTATGGTAGTGTATTTCCACCAGTTATCATCGAGCTGTGAAGCCCACGATTCATCTTCAAGAATTTCCTGGAGACGAGGGTAATCCGACGGAACAAAAACGAACGGAACAGGATAACGCGCATCGAGATCAGTAGGTTTTTTCGGCCGTACAACAAGCCATTTCATAGGAGTTCTTCTGCCAATTTTCAATTCTGTATTTCGCACATTAATTCGATTTACCATGTCTCCAAATGTTCCGATATATCCTTGCGCGCGTATATTTTCAAAAAGTCGGCGCGGATGAACATACTCACCCATCAACGCACACATTGCACTATCAATCATAAAAAGATTTGTTTTTCCGAAAAGCGACATATTGGTTACATCACTTCGCATAGCCGTTTTTTCATCATCATTAAACTGCCATGGTGATAGAGGAAAGGTAATTAAATCCGGAATGATTACATCATTTGATTGCCGCTGAAGAAGCGTAGCCCAAGAAGTATCACTCTCAACTTCCGCAACAAGTTCCGTCGGAACAAGTACCAAGGGTGAAAGCGTATTTTGTGGTAACCCCATTGTTTTCGCAGGATGAACAATTCGATAAGGAGATGGAATTCGGGCTTTATTTTTTTGAGCGGAAGAACGTACCTGAATATTCATCAAAAGATCACGAAGCGTACCGTTATAATTTTGCACCTTCAACTCGGCCAGCAAATCTTCCGGGTGAATATATTCCCCCATATGAGAAATCATATATTCATCAACGAGCGACATAATAGAGCCGGTTTTCCTCATTTTCTGCATATGACTGAGCATTTCCGCTTTTCCCCCATCATCAAATTTCCATGGAGACGGCGGATAAGGCGAAGTAGGCTCAGCGGCAATCACTTGAGGAGTCTCATAAGGATTCGGTGGAATAGCTACTCCATGCGCCGCAAACGCAGCGGCAAAGTCGAAATTTTTAAATAAGTCACCAGCGATAGTAAGCCCCGCATTTTTCCTTACATCATGTTGCATACATGACACCGCCCAAGACTCATCGCGCAAAACTATTTTTTCGTAATCGCCCTGACGTGGAATGAGCATAAAAGGACTCAAAACATTCTTTGGAAGGCCGGTAGGTCGTTGCGGTCGAACAACAATATAATCCCTAACAGGACGCCCTTGATGAAGTTGCTGGGATCTTCTCGTGGAAAGATTTTTCATCATTTGGTCGAATGTATACTTATAACCGGCCGCCTGAATACCATGAAACAAAGCTTCAGGCGTCACATATTGACCCATCTGAGGTATCAGGTAGCGGTCAACGGGGTCAGTGACAGATCCGCCGAAATACGATGCCCTAAAATGCATCATCATTTTTTTCTTATCGGCATCGGAAAAATCCCAAGGCGGACCAGGAAGAAGATGCGTATCACGAGATTCGACTGACGACGTAACAGTATTCAAAAAAATGGGCACAAAAGTATAAGACCTCATACTACACACCTGAGGCCACTTGCGTAAACAGGCTAAGGAGTGTGCAATATCACCGGCACCAACGACCGAATTATTTCATCATCAGCCGGCAAAAATGTATATTGATCCAGGTCTTTCAGGGCTACCCACTTGATTTCCTGGCCTTCTTTGCCAAAAGGTTCCCCGAGCAAAATTGAACATCGATGCCAACTAAACAATAAATGTTTTTCTCCATACGAATATTCGGTATGCATCATCGGAGGTCTCACCGCCGCCTCAATTCCCAGCTCTTCCATCAATTCACGCTTCAGACACGCGCGCTGCGTCTCGCCCGGTTCGATTTTCCCACCGGGAAATTCATAGCATGTATCGGAGACTTTTTGAATAAGAATTTCTTTCCCGCGAATTATGAGCCCCACGGCTACTTTTATGCCTGTTTCTTTTTTTACATGCCCCAGACCCTTATGTTTTCTTTCACCCTTTCTCTTCCCCCGCAACTCCACCGCCGCGTAATCCATCATTCCTTGATAAAACTCCCTCGACTTTCCACGAGGACAAGATTTTTTTGCTATGATTTTCAACTCGTCATCACTCAGCGAAATCGCTTCATCAATCTGAAAAAACTTTTTCAGCACTTGTCGCACATTGGTATCCATTGCGACGATATCTTCGCCATACGCAAATGCTAGAATCGCACCGGCGGTATATTCCCCCACTCCTGGTAACTTCCGTAAATCGGCATACGCATGCGGAAAAATACCACCGAATTCATTCATCACCATCTGTGCCGCACGAATTAAATTTCGAAAACGGCGATAATATCCAAGCCCACGAACACATTCCAGCACCTCTTCCCACTCGGCCAAAGCCAACAAATCAACCGTCGGAAATCGCCCCATAAACGTTTCAAAAAATGCCACCACGCGCGGAGCCTGCGTCTGTTGCAGCATCACTTCAGAAATCCAAACCGCATATGGATCACACTGAATATCCGCTTTTCTCCATGGAAAATCACGTTTATTTGCTTCAAACCATGTTACGATAAACACTCCAAATTTTCGAAAAGTCATAACGCTCATATTCCCATACTAATCTTTTTGTTGAGAAACACGATGCGAAAATCCCTGAAGCAAAACATCAATACGATCCTTGACCGGCAAGACTCGTCTCGCAAGAAAATCATCATTATCGCGACTTGTAAGCCAAGATTCGAGGGCACGAGACATGTCATCCATTATCATACGCGCATCATCGGCCGGAACAGCAAGTTGACGATTTTTCGTAAAGAGTAGTGACGCAGGATCACTATGGTGCGTCGCAAGGAGAGACCAACGATCGTTATTCATGAGTGATGTGACTCGTGTGCGATCCCAATATTTCTGTTCGCCTGACACCATCAAGAAACTCTGTTGTATTTCATAGCGGTTATTGCCATCTGTAAAAGCATATTGCCTAGCGGAAAAGGGACCAAGGCCATTATGAGCATAACGAGCATGGGTAGGAGGGCGCACTCTATGAAGAACTGCTTGCGCGCGTTCAAACACGACACGTGCAAGTTCGACAATCTCCGGATTATGACGAAGAAGTTGTATGTTTGGTGGCACAGTGCCCTTTGATAGGCGAGGGCTTGGATGAAGCAGGCGACGAGACATGAGGAGGAAGGAGTTATGTTATGCGCAATATAGCAATATAATTATAATATGTCAATGCTAGTTCAAAGCTGATAACACAAAGAAAACTTCGAAATATTGTTAAAAACATAAAAATATGTTATAATCAAAAAATGAAAAGAATCCAATCAATTCCGGAAATTTCTCAAGACGAACCTTCTCTGAGCAAACCAAAAAAATCCTACGCAGAAATACGTAAAGCACAGACAGGAGTGAGAGGTGCTATTGGATCACTTGGCGCTTGGGGTGTTATTGCACTTTCAAGCGTTGTGGGTGGAAAAGTTGCGGGAAATATGAGTGCCGATGCGGTTCATCATGGTGTAGCGCCTCTTATTGAGGGTATCAACGAAGCGGTAACACCTAATATGTGCAAGGACGAATATGAGGGATTTAAAGGAATTATTTTGGGCGAAATGGACGGAAGGCTGGGGAAGATAATTAATACCGCGCTCGATTCAGTAGATATGAGAAGGAAGGTGCAAACTTGGCTAGATGCGATAACGAGAAAAATGAATAGCTTCCGTGAAGATTTGTGTAGCGGTTTAAAAAAAGTACCGGGATTAACTCATGAAATTGATCTCGATATTCAAAAGTTTACAAGACGTATGGTTCAGGCGATGACGACAGCAATGCTTCTATTGGCGCTTAGTATGACATATAGAGGACACAAGCGTAGATCGCTCAATAAATTGGCTGAGGATACGCTTGCAGAGTTGGAACAAGAGCTGGCACGAGAAAAAATAAGCAAAAAAGAAATGGCAGAAGCCAACGGCCGAATGGAAGAAAGAGTACGAAAGTTAGAGGAAGCTCTTCGAGCGAATGGAACAATTCCGGAAGATACGGACGCAAGAGGCAATCGAGGTGATGATGTATTGGATATATAAAAAGCCCCATCTTTCGACGGGGCCTTTTTGTAATTGGTAGTGATGATTAATACACAATCGGGCCAACAGGGGTTGAATCTTGAGGCTCTTTTTCTAATGTCACACTTCCTAGTTTGCTCATATCCGTGAGACTATTTGCCTCAACTTTTTTCATAGAAATAGAGTAGAGAGAATTGCCGATATAGATCATGCGCTTGATGAGCGCATCACCATAGTCGAGATATATTGGCATTTTTGGAGCTGGAATGGCACCACCGTCGACCGCCACAGGTTCCTCTGCATCGACATGAGTTATCTTTCCTTTCAAAACAAATCCTTTCGTGAGATCCACGCTATATACATATGCGCCACGGAAAACGGACTCACCATACATAGATGGGTCAGGCGTTAACGTGGTCTTATTTTTGATCTCATGCACATCAATCGGGAAGGCGAGGAGACCCTTGGCCTTGTCAAAGAGTAGCGCCTTGTGATCGTAGAGAAGATCGCTGCTCGTGCCACGATCGCCTATAACTTCCTTGAACATTTCTTTTGGATTCGTAGGGTCGGTCACGTCGAACATCGCAAGTTTCATCCCCTGATACCAAGCGAAATCAGTTCCCATATTTCTATTTTCCTCACTAGGAAAGAGTGATGCATCCACCGCTTCTTTGCCAAATCCAATGATGTGATTTTCGTCGTAAGGATGCAGATAATCAGAGTAGCCGGGAATTTTGAGCTCACCGAGAATCTTCGGCGCGCGCGCGTCGGAAACATCGATTACAAAAAACGGATCCGTTTTTTTGAACGTAACTACATACGCGCGCTTCCCCATAAATCTTACAGATTTAATACTCTCCCCTTTTCCAATATCATTCACCTGACCCAACGTGGTCTCCAGATTATTTTTATCCAAAATCAACAGCTGATTATTGAGCTGATCACCGGAGAATCCCCAGAATGCACCACGAGTTGTTGCGACTCGGAATGCATCACCGCTCTCATCCATCGAGAATTGATTCAACAACGTTCCCGGAACCGACCCCATAGTCTTGTAAGTAATAGTTCCATCCTTCAAGACAAATCGATACAGCACGGTAGAAACTTTTCCTGCTGGAGGATTCCAGATCATATATCGTAGATTTTCATCATATTCATATTTCTGCGTTGCTACATACAAGCTATCCAACGAAGAATAAATAGTACTTCCTGATCCCAAATATGCCTGTCGTGTAATATTTGCCTCGCCGCTTTCTAGTGGTACTCCGGCGATAACGAGGAAGTTCGGTTCATTATATCGTGGAAAAATACGAATAGAAGAACATCCGACTACTGGCATAGACTTGCCGGTTTTTGAGTCAGTGAATAGAGGAACGAGGCCATCGGCCGAAGTTTCTCCTGCACCCGATCCCGTTTTCATATTTTCCAAAACGCCATATTTTGGAGAAGCATTCATCACAAAATACGCATATCCACCAATCCTTCTCGAAGAAACGTAACTTCCCTCGAACGCCACTCTTCGCATCTGTTTTACGCTCGCCCTATCGGTAATATCATATACATATACAACCGTCTGTGATGTGTAGGTAACCTGATCATATGCATTTCCTACTACCACTAAACGATTGCCTTCCACAAACATCTCGTTCGGAGTAAATCCTGATTCAGGTACAGCCACTCGAGAAACTTCTTTCATAGCATCCGGAGGCGTCGCTTTCACGATACGAATACTCACGCCCTTGATGAGATAAATATACTGTCCGTCATTTTTCACCACATCCGCCTCATCTACACCTTCTACTTGAACATTTGTTTTTGAGTAATCATCACTTGCGGCAGACTCTTGTCCAGGCGCGGTAGGCGCGGCAGTTGGAGCAGGAACCGCAGCTCCGGCTGTATCATCAGCCATAGGAGCGGCATCCGGTATCGCCATAGTTTTCATCATCAACATCGGCCTCATTCCAAAATTCTGCTTGTACTGCTGTAATGAAACTTTTTCCTTCAACTCAACGCATGAAGAAATATTTGGAAGCGGATCAGTCAAGCTGGCAAACGTCTTGGTACTTTTAGTAGCAACTCCCGCCTTCACTCTCCATGCAATTTCCGACATCTCACCACGAGTAACTTTTTTCTCCGGATAATCGATAGAAACCGGAATAGCATTTTTGGCAGCCAGAGAAGTAACGAATGGCTTAAACCAAGGAGTTCCACTGCTCACTACTCCATTATTTTCCACCTTTAATCCAAAAGCCTTCGTAACAATTTTACTCGCCTCAACAACACTAATATTCAAATCCGGTTTGAACGTTCCATCAGGATATCCGCTTACATATCCCCTATTTTTCGCCTCACACACATATTTCGCATACCATTCTTCTTTCACATCTACGAAACAGTTAGAGCCCTTCGGGTCTGCAATCGCCGCTCCAATAATAATTTTCATAAACTCCGCGCGATTGATGGTCGTATCCGGCAAAAACGTTCCATCTTCATAGCCTTTTACGATTCCCTTATCTTTTAGGTAAGCAATGGCGGCCTCGTTCGGGTGCTGCGTAACAACATCATCAAATGACGTTTTAGTCGCAGTATCCTGCGCGAAACTCGTTCCAATAAAACCTGAAAAAAACATCGAAGACATGGCTACAGCCACTATCCCCGACAAAATACGGCGAAGAAGATGCATAGAAATAAAATTAAGAATAGTAATCAAAAATAGTATACCACTGAAACAGGAGAAAGGTTACAAGGCATTGTGTTCTATACAACTCCTATGTCATGGTTTTATCGCTATAACGTTGTCAGTGCTTCATTATTTCTTTTGCCGATATTTCTGCACCATCTGATCAATGACATACTTCGGATCACTCTCATCTGCCTCATCCAGAATTTTCCACTCTCTCGGTAGGATATATTCATCCTCAATAAGTCCCAGATGTACCATCCGCTCATGTGGCTTACACAAGGCCACAATTCGACTCGGATCATGTGTTTTTTCTAATGCAAACCTTTGTGTATGATGCAAAATCTCATATTTTTTTATACAAGTTCCAATTTCACACACACCCCTCGCCCTATCTACAACATATCTCTCTATCGCAACCGGAATATGCCTCGACTCGGTTACTTTTTCTGCAGGTTTCTCTTGGACCAATATTTTCTCTCTCATCTCAAGGAGTTCTTTCATAAGGGTATTCCAATCTCCATCTTTTCCCTTTAATTTTTCTAACTTCCTCGCCACCTCCGGATCCAAGTCAAGAGTGAGGGTCGTTTTTGTAATGGCTTGTTGTTGAGGAAATTCAATGTTTTCCAACGTCCTAGGAAGGTCTGCATGTATGGCACTATCGGTTTGATGTTTTAATTCGCGCACATACATCTCCAACGTATTTTTACTCATCGCCCTCGCCTTCTCCGCCAAAAAGTCCTGATTAGTTTCATTCAAAATAGTCATAATTGGTTTAACACTATTAATCCCCTTTTCCTGAATGACCTGTCGGATCGCCGGCATCCCTTCAACTTTCTCTAAAATACGGAGCGCATCGTTCACGGCTTCCCGACCCATCCCCGCCAACACACGAGCATACGTATATACTGAATCAAATCCTTTCTTCTCCCACACTCGCTCACGCACAATCTCAGGAAGTAACAGGGCACACTTGCGTGTCCACTCACGGGCATTGCGACCGTACATCCGGAATCTGAAATGTAAATTCTGAACCTTCGAGGATGTTTGCATAAAAAATGAATCAAAAAATACAAAGAATGTATCTAAAATGATACTATCAATAATGCAAAAAGCCACACCAGTAAGCCACTTCAACGTGACACAGAGGGCAAAGTATTATACAGTGAGCATTTACTCACCTTAAAGAAAAAAATCCATCGAGGATGATTTCAATCTACAACAAATTATTTCTAAATAAGCCAAAAAGAGGTAATAATAAAGACATGAAAAAAATCGCACCGACTTCAGCCACCATTTTTATTTTAGCACTACTTTTTGTATCCATCATAAGTCCAACATTTTTCACCCCGGTTCACGCGGTATCCACTAAAAGCACGCGCGCAGAGAGGATTCTTACAAAAATGAAACTTAGACAAGTCGCAAAACTTTTTAAAATAAAAAAAACTATACTTTCTCCGGCTACCATTCCCGCACCAATGCAAACGTCAACTATCACCATCGCGCCCATTTCAACTCCGGCAACTCCTCCTCCGGTTCTTCCGACAATACCGGATTTAAATTTTGTCACGCAGCTCCACAACGGCCTCTACGTCTGGCATACGGCAGATCTATTCGCAAATCCCGATGCATGGATTACAAAACTGCAAAATATAAACATCGGTAGCAATCAAAAAATAAACGAAATCTACCTCACGGTCTACCACGGAACATATGCATCACTCGCGGCACAATATCAAGCTGCCATTACCAAACTTCACGCCGCAAACTACCAAGTCTACATGCTCGCCGGGAATTACGACTGGGCATTACCTGCCACATGGAATTGGATTAACACGAACTATGTCCCCCTCGCAGCCAACTTCGATGGAGTCATGCTCGACGTAGAACCATGGACCACGGCAGATGCTACGACAAAAGCATGGTGGACCTCCGCACAGGCACCAAGCGACTTCCAGACATTTCTCAATAATTGGAAAGCCGCAATCGGTTCTACAAAAAAACTCACACTCTCTATAGCGAACTGGCACGATGTCATCACGCCGAGCCAAATGAATCTCCTTACAAATATTTACACGAGCAGTGCCGATTTTATTACGATTATGGATTACTCCACGAGCGATTACATTAGCCGGATCGCCTATGAAACCTCACTCAGCAAGCCAACCAGCATCGCCTTCGACATAGATAAAAACGTAACCCCGGATCCAACGATCATATTTTATACCCTCGCCGACCTTCAAAAAGCAGTCACGACCACGCTACAAACCTATCCCGGAATTCGAGGCTTTGCCATCAATAACCAAGCTCTTCTTACTTATTTCAAAAACTGAATAGCTCCTTTGATTCCATTTGAAAAAATTTTCACTCGTGTCTCATCAGCGGAATTTTGAGGAAAAAAACTGTCGTGATCGACATGCCCTCCATTTTTATTCCATGATCCCATTCCAATCAGCGTGACAGGTGCTTTTTGTGCCCATCGATAATACCCATGCTCTAAGGAATAAGGTTGATATGGAAGAAACGCATACATATTGCGTGGACGCGAAAGTAATGAAGTGGAAAGCCGGTTTACGGCACTATACGCATAGGCAACACGAGGGTGATCTTTATACTGTTCAACGAGATTTTTTTCATCGTGCGATTCGGAATAAAGAGGCACTCGATACATGTCGAGTCCTTCGGGGGGCGTAATACCATAGACATCATATCGATCCGTTCCGCGCGCACGCACATCAGAAAAAATCACATCACGCAAATCAAATTCAGCAGGCTTTTCGTACGGCCGGAAAAGTCTTGCCTGATAAAATTGAAGATCATTCGCAGACGAACCAAACTCCATCTGCCAGGAGTAATTCCCAGGCATCAAGCCGGATTCACGAATTTGTTGATAGAGCGTAATGATACGTGACGCTTCTGGATCAACATCTTTATCTCCAAAATGATCCTTACATCCGTTCGAATCATACATGTCCTCAAAAACAGCACCCGAAGCATATGCTATCCGATATAATCCTTTCTTATGCGGATGCTCAATGATGGAACCTTGAGTCAGGTCACAATAATCCTGAATGAGCACGCCAATATTTCCATCAAAAGGTTGCCCCGATTCATATTCGACAAATTCTCGAATCACTTCATGTCGGGCATCATTTCGAATATTTTCGATAGCTTGTCGGACAGCATTTTTCCTTTCCGCAGAATCCAAATTCCTACCATAGCCAAACCGACTTTGTCGCGGCTCCTGCCACGTATCAAGCAGATCCACCATCCCCTTCACATCGAGCTCATGGCAACCCCGAACAATTTTGGGCGTTGAAAAATCAATTTCGTTCAAAAGCGATTCAGAATCCTCGTCCGGTGCCAGATAATCTGCTTTCGGTAGATATTTTCGCAGCTTCGGCTGAGTATCATGCAAAAAATGATAAGAACCTGCCTTACTCCCTCCCCGTTTAAGCAAATATTGCTTTGCCAGAGTATTTTCCCACTCAATATGATCGTACAAAGATGTCTCCATAATATCCTTTAAAGGCTCAAGAATAAGGGCTTTTCAAGCGAGATACAAGGCAATATTGCGCTGGAACGCTATTTCGTGTATAATGACCCTAGAAGCAGTAAAAAGATGCGTATCGGTTAGTAGACAAATCAAGAGTATTTTTCTTTCATCTTCTATACAAAATAAGCTTCGAGCGGACTTGTCTAAGCCGCTTCGAAAACTATTTCTTTAACCCATTATTTTTCTCATACATGTCTGAAGACAAATTGACGAAATGGCTCGCCGACAAATTACTCGGTAAGTCAGAAGGTACGGCTAAACCCGTGCCAGCTGGATCAAATAATCCAGCAACAAAGCCTGTAAATCAGGCACAAAAGCCATCAGGTCATCCTGCGGCACGTCCAAATGCACATCCTGCACCACATGGACAACCATCCCGTGGACCAAATCCACACCACAATGCTCGTCCACAACATGGCGGCACTCTAGCAAGAGCGTCCCTTGGGGGTCGTCGTTACCCTACGCAAGCCGTACCGAAGCAGGTAGGCAACATCGCAACTCCGCACGGAGCCGTTCCTGCGCACCGCGCACCTTCGAGTGAGCATGTTCGCATAATGGCGCTCGGTGGTCTCAACGAAGTCGGACGCAACTCAATGATTTTCGAATATGAGAAAGATATTCTCATCGTAGATCTCGGCTTCCAATTTCCTGATGAGGCGATGCTTGGAATTGATTACATCATTCCGGATATCTCATACCTCCAGGATAAAAAAGATCGTATTCGCGGTATTCTCCTGACGCACGGTCATCTCGATCACGTTGGAGCAATCCCCTATTTGATCGAACAGCTCGGTTTCCCGCCGGTCTATGGAACCAAACTTACGCTCGGTATTGTGAAGAGAAAGCTCGAAGAATTCGGACTAGAAAAGCGCGTAAGATTCGAACAAATTACGGCTGATGACAATATTCGATTTGGTAAGTGGGATGTAAGCTTCTTCCGCGTAAATCATAGTATTCCCGATGCCGTTGGTATTGTACTCAAGTCTCCACATGGAACATTTGTACATACCGGTGACTTCAAATTTGATCTATCACCTGCAGGAGATCAGCGTCCTGCTGAGTTCGACAAAATCGCACAGCTCGGAAATCAAAATATCACCGCACTCTTCTCGGATTCTACGAACGCTCTCCGTCCAGGACACACCATGTCCGAGGCAGAAGTCGCCAGAAACCTTGAAGATATTATTAGAAATACGGAAGGTCGACTCATTATTGCAGCCTTTTCATCCCTCATCGCTCGTATTCAGCAGATTATGGACTTCGCCCTCAAATACAGACGTAAAGTGTATATCACCGGACGAAGCATGATGGAGACACTCGAGGTCGCCAAAAACCTCGGCTATCTGAAATATCCCAAGGATCTGGTTCACGATGCCGCACGCATGGGCAAGACGCATGACAAAGAAACGCTTATTCTCACGACAGGTAGTCAGGGCGAAAGTGTATCCGCTCTCTCTCGTATTGCCCTTGGCACACATCCGATGGTAAAGGCAAAAAAAGGAGACACGGTTATTCTTTCTTCTTCGCCAATTATCGGAAACGAACGATCAGTCAACACCGTAATCGTAAATCTCTGCCGACTTGGCGTGAAAGTTATTCACAACAAGATGGTCGATGTTCACACATCCGGTCATGCCAGCGCAGAGGATCTCAAGCTTATGATTACGCTCGTACATCCGAAATATCTGATTCCGGTTCACGGCGATTATTATATGCGTCAGGGACACATGCAGCTCGGATTTGATCTGGGCATGAAACAAGAAAATGGTATTCTCGTCGAAAACGGCGATGTCATCGAATTCAAAAATGGAATTGGAAAAGTTACGGGAGAAAAAATCTCTACGAACTATGTCCTCGTCGATGGTCTTGGTACCGGAGATACCGGCAATCAAGTGATGTTGGATCGTCAGATGATGTCAGAAAATGGCGTCCTAGTGGTGCTTCTTTCAATTGATAAGAAATCTAATAAACTTATCCGAGACCCGGATATTATTTCCAGAGGATTTATTTACATGAATGAATCTGAAGAAGTAATGGCCAAGATTTCCAAAGAAGCCAAGGAAATTTTCACAAAATCCATGTCCAAAAAACCGGATATGAAACGTGGCGAACTCAAGAATAATATTAAGTTAAGCCTCGAAAAATCCATTCAACGATTAATCGAACGCCGACCGCTCATTCTCCCAATCGTCGCCGAGCTCGACAAAGACGGCACGCCTCCAGGAAGAGAACTCCCATCGATGGAGCATAAGCACTAGACACCGCAACGTAGTGGCGCTCTAGCAAGAGTGTCCCTTGGGGGAGGTATCGGATCCCGCTCCCCTCTACCGAATATTCGGATTAATCCCGCCGCCCTTCCCGGCATGACCTCTACTCGCACGATACGCAAAAATTGGCAGCGCTAATACACCAAATAGCGCTGCTTTTAGTGCAAGCCTGCAGCCACCTTTGATCGCATTAATGCCTATATTGGCAACACCTCTCACAACCTCTTTGCCTTTATCTACTCCAAAATCAATCCCCTTCCCAACGAGATTCTCAGTTGCTTCCACTCCCGGCATGTAATGTCGAAGTTTCATACTGAAAAAAGTGTACAACGTAATGTATGTACTGTCAAATTTCAGCTTTGAATGTTGGTGCATTTACGCCTAGCACTGAAGGAAGAATCATTTTTTATAACACAAAAAATACGCCTTCCACCAGGCTACTTTAAATTCCTCGAAAGCTGATCTATTGTAGTATTTTATTTTTGTTACCTGATTCATTTCTTTTCCCGGGAAAACTTTCAGCTTTAAAAATGACACTTTTTTGACACTAATAGTACCATGAACTTATAGACAGGAAAGTCAATATGATGATTTTGAAAAACCGGGTCTTATTAACCCACACAGGTTGCAATATATGGTAAATCTATATAATAATACCATAGAAATAACATATATTATCAAATGACCACTACGATTTATATCGATAAGCAGACAAAGCAAAGAGCATCGCAAAGGGCAAAAAAGGACAAACTCTCGATGTCAGCCATTATGCGCATTCTCTTATCGGATTATGCCAATGGCAATATCGTTATTGGAGCACGATCAATGCGAATTGATGAAGTCGCCAGCATATCTGTTGACGCCAAACTTCAGAAAAAAATGGATCAGGTGGTGAAAGCCTGGGATAAAAAAAGAGGTTAAGGACGAATATGATATAATCACCTCAATTACCTTTAATCTTTCCCCTATGCACGACGAAACTCCTCCAGTCCAATATACCTGTCCGATGCACACGGAAGTACTCCAAGAGGGCCCAGGTACATGTCCTGTATGCGGGATGAATCTTATTCCCGTCGACAAAAAATAAGCCACGATAGGTGGCATATTCAAGATAATTATCTATCTAACTGGTGGGCAGGGAGGGATTCGAACCTTCGTAGGCGTAAGCCAGCAGATTTACAGTCTGCCCCATTTGACCGCTCTGGTACCTGCCCGAGCCCACGAATTATAGCGAAATCTCCCATGAAGGCAAAGAGAAACTTTTTGAGGATTTTTGGCTTTGCAGAAGAATAAACAATCTATTTCGTTCCCGAAGTAAACAGAGGGCATTACGGGGTAACCGCATCGACTTCGGATTTGAGATAAACCTGAACAAGCGTAGTTCCGGAATAAACGTCTGTACTAAGATGAGCAGGAGATAGTTTATAGAATGCCCTGCGTAATGAATGCCCCTGAGTCATCAAGTATTTTCGTAAGCTGACATAAACATTTCCATCAATCTCTACTGTGCCATTTTGAGAGAGAAATAGGGGCATGACAGAAGCCAAATCATCTTCCCAGAAGATTTCTTTTGGAGGAACGCCGGCCCCATGGTTCCGTACTTCTACGTAAGGAATGGGTGTCACTCCAGCATCCCGAAGTCGCTGCCGAAGGACCCTTGGATTGAATGGGTACTTTTCTGAGCCAGCAACTCTTTGTAATCCAACCGCGATTCTACCTCTCACGGTAGCATAGCCGTCATCACTCATTGTAGGGGGTAAGGCCGCCTCAATTTCCGATTTGAGATAATAGCGTCCTGCAGCTCTCTTCAGCATGGGGTGAGGGAGTAATACGGCTTTTTCCATATGTCTCTTGATAATTTTTTTAGAAAGCATATGAGCGGTTCTCTCATAAATAGTGTGAGTAGTATACGTCTCTCCGCATAGGAGAATTTCGCCATTATCTTGTAGCTGAGGAACCATACGTTTAAGTGTTTCCATTGGGAACACACGCGCACTCCTTGCCAAGGTGGCTATAGGCTGAATATCGTAGTAGCGGAGCATCGCGCTAAGACTTCTTTCAGTGCAAATTCCCTCTCCTGTATATAATTGAGCAAATGCTTTTACGCTCATCGCGGGTTGTCCGTCAACCTCGACAATCTTATAACCATCCATTACGACATTATGTGCACTTTCTACAGAAGGTTTTATGGCCGTAGTGGTCTCAGGTTTTTCATATATCTTCCTTTGTAAGATAGTAGTAAGTAATGCACACCAACTTGCTTGATCTTGGGACCATATAAAATGTTCCACATCGGGATGTTCCTTGAGCTGATCCTTATTTTTGCGGTACATAGAGCGAGGATCCTTGAGCCCGTGAACTACAAAAGTTCTGTTATTGCCTTCATCGCAAAAGAGTATCATCTTCTCCAGAGAAGGTACGATTATCATTTGATAACTCAAAGTTCTAAACATCTCTGGCGTATTGGTGCCGCACAATATTTTGCAAGAAGTAATGTCCACACCAAGACTTTCCAAGGTTTCGATAATTAACTTACCCCTTGGAAAAATATCAGGTATGACAAAATCCCCTTCACCGTTATTAATCGATTCTGTTGGATTAGTCGGAATGAAAACCTCATCGATAATGTGCACTGATGTTTCTTCGGAGCCAAGTTCGAGGCAATCAGTTTCTACTTTATCACGGAGGGCATTTTTTAATTTCAAAATAATTCCACCCCGTGTCCTTCTAATTTCCGGAGTAAGTCCCAAAATGCTACATATTTCCTCGAGAGGAATTTTTGAGGCAGGTATCAAATGCGCCAAAACTGCTTCAATTTTACTCAAAATGCCGATACGTTCTACGGCAATCGTTTTTGCAGCTTGGTCGATGAGCGATCTAATATCTACAAAAACCGCTCTTTGTTGATCTACATCTAATGAATCCAGTGCCATATGCGCAAGTTAAGTGGATTATTATACCGTTAAGCTTATTTTAGTCAAGATAAAGCCAAGCTCGTAATGGCGAGCAACGCATCTATCAAAGTCAATTCTGGAGCCGCCCATCGGATTTGAACCGACAACCTACTGTTTACAAAACAGTTGCTCTACCGTTGAGCTAGGGCGGCATGAATTTGCCCTTACAAAGCTTGCATAGATTAGAAAAATGTACCTCCAAAGTCAAGGACAAAGCCGTTCGCCTACATCGTCGGCCACATCACAACCGTATCCTGCCTTGGGAAGGTTGGAGGAATGAGCATCTGGCCATACAAACCATCCGCACGCAACTGATCTTTGATCTCAGCCACTTTCCGGAAGTACTCCTCTTTCGTATAGGGCTGATTCAGAATGTAGTACTGCTTGCGATGAAGCGAGATACAGCCGAAGCAGTCGTGACACGCGATGACATTTTCGCAGTACTCCAGATTGCTGCTATCCGTGCAGAAATAACAAAAATTACAGTTATTGAGAACATGCGCGCAACTGATCTGATAGCACAATTCGGACTGTTCCAATACGGTGATGTCCCAAGAGTCTTTCATGTTTTTCGTTTCGAGGAGATAGCCGCAATCTTGGGATTCCACGGCGTCAAAAGACTCGACAACATTTTGACAGTGAAAAAGATTATTGCCGGTCGAATCTTCGCAATTGATTTGTAGCATACCCACACGCGGAATAGATTTTTTCAACGCTTCGAATTGTTCTTGGATTGCCTTTTCGCTTAGAGTGGCAATTTTTGCACGATAATCCACTGCACTATATGGTTCATTGAAAATATAAAACTGCTTCTGGCTAATACCTACACATCCGACACAATCACGACATCCTTTTAAATAATATCCATATCGAGAGTCGCTACAGTTCGCAGAATCTTGTAAATAATCGCAGTTATAACAGTCTCCGGAATTCAAACATTGAAAACACAACGTGCAGTTACGAATATGATCACAGTCGGTGCAATCTTTGCATCCATAAAAATCCCGGCCATACATGCAGTCCTCATCGTTGCAGGCATTAGCCAAAAGATAGCCATTTTTCACATTGTCGCAGTTGTAACAGTAATCACTATTTACGGAATTCAATTGAAAATAACTCAATCGCGGAGTGATGAGCTGGAGTTTTTTATATTCAGAAACGAAATCGATAGACATTTTTTGAAGATAAGAAAACAAGAAAAACTCACTACGTTCGTTTACCCTAAATACTCCCAATAACATTTCTGGCAATACACTATATACGGCGACTCCTCTGAATACGTAGAGATCATCGCATTGCCACACTTATCACATTTTCGTTTATATAAATTTCTTTCATTGCGCATAGCCAAGCGTTTATCCTGACGACACTTCGGACAATCTACAGGAAGAGGAATTTCTTTTTTGCGCAAAAATTCCTGCTCCAGGTCCAGAACAAGGAAGTCTTTTTGGCATGTGGCGCATGTTTTGCGTTCGGATGACATATGTCGAAATAATACAGGACTATTTTTGTCTGTCAAAAATCATTCGATGAATCTCCACATTCCCCACCAGCTCCGGATGAAACGTCCCGCCCCAAATATTTTTTTCACGAACGAGTATCGGCAGACCATCATGTTTCATCACTACCTCCACACCCTCACCCACGCGAGTAATTTTTGGAGCACGTATGAAGCTTCCAAAATCAGTAATGAAACTATCTAATTGGCTTCCATAGGCGTTACGTTCGACGGTCACATCGAGCAGTCCAAGCGGCTCCCCTTTCAAATTTGGAACTTCTTTTGCCAATAAAATCAGACCAGCACAGGTACCGTAGATAATAAAATGAGGATTTTCAGCCCGGGCCGGCTCTAGCAAGAGCCCCGCTCGGTGGGAAATCGCACTTCGCAATCCAAACTCATCTATAAATTTCCCCATCACCGTACTCTCCCCTCCTGGAATTATAAGCCCAGTCACATCCTCTCGCATCAGCTCCTCGCGCGTACGAATCTCGCACGCCTCCAATCCCAGCTTTGTGAGAATAGTAATATGTTCTTTGAAACCACCCTGTAAGGCTAAAACTCCAATCATGGCGCTAGCCTATCGCCTTTTTGAGCATTCAACAATAGACAAGATGATAAAAAGAGGTTAAAAATATAAACCTATGAACAAGCTCGAAGGAAAAGAAAACGTATTCGACGTGATTGATGACGCTGCGCAAGTGTTATTCAGGATGCCGGAGGGTGTCTATCGTGATGAATTGGATAATGTGTTGACGGTAGTAAAATCGGGAAAAACGACAATGATGGTGCTTGAAGATGAAGATTTGAAATTCACCGTTGAGTGTGTCGAAGATGAAGATCATATGGGAAGAATAACCAGCATCGCTATTCAAAACAAAGACAGAAAAACGAACCTCTACGCAGCAAGAGGGATATTAATGACATGTGACAATGGTATCCGCGGAGAAAGAGGACGGCTAATGATGCATCGACTTATCAAAAAATTGCAGACATGCATACCATGCCAACATCAATGTATTCAAACAGATGTAAAACAAAAAACATCAAATCTATTGCAAGAAGTTACCAACCCCGTTGCTGCATTCGAACATCAAGGGTACTGATCTCTAGGCCCGGCATCGCCTCACCCAAACCTTCAGAAATTTCTGCAAGTTTTTTGGCATCTTTGTAATGAATGACAGCCTGCACAACAGCATGAGCAACCTTTGCAGGATCACTTGCTTTGAAAATCCCACTTCCGACGAATACGCCATCGCATCCGAGCTCCATGCATAATGCCGCATCTGCTGGCGTAGCAACGCCACCCGCTGCAAAATTCACTACCGGAAGTCTTCCAAGTTCACGAACCTGCTTTACTAACTCAATATCAACGCGCATTTCCTTAGCCGCATTTGCGAGTTGCTCCTCATTCATCGGTTTCAGCTCCTCAATTTCTTTCTTCATCGTTTTGATGTGTCTCACTGCCTCAATCACATTGCCTGTTCCCGCCTCTCCCTTCGTACGAATCATCGATGCACCCTCGGAAATTCTCCTTAAGGCTTCACCTAAATTCGTCGCACCGCACACAAACGGAATAGTAAAAGATTTTTTATCAACATGGGCAAACGGATCTGCCGGTGTCAAAACCTCACTCTCATCAATAAAATCAACATTCAGCGCCTCGAGAATTTTCGCCTCCATGGTGTGTCCGATACGCACCTTCGCCATCACGGGTATCGTCGCAACAGCCTGAATCGATTTGATCATCTCCGGTGCACTCATACGAGCCACGCCTCCCTGCGCACGAATATCCGACGGTACGCGCTCCAACGCCATCACGGCACACGCACCCGCTTTCTCCGCGATTGCCGCCTGCTCGGCATTCGTCACGTCCATAATGACTCCCCCTTTCAACATCTGGGCTAAATTTTTTCCTGCTTCGTTGAACATAAAATAAGATGGTTATATTATCGCTAGGTTGGCACAGGCTCCAGCAAGGAGTCTCCCTTGGGGATAATGCCAACCTTTGCACGCAGAGGCAAGACTAAGATATAATACAAAACGATGAAACAAGCCAAATTTTTCACACCAGTTCGAGAAAATGTCATACTCGCACCCTATACCAGCTTTAATATTGGCGGTCCGGCGAGATTTTTTGCTGAGCCGAAGACGCAAGAAGAGTGCATAAGTTTAATGGAAGAAGCCCACCATCAGCGCATCCCGGTCTTCATTTTAGGAGGTGGTACCAATACGCTTTTTCATGATAAAGGGTTCCGCGGGCTGGTAATCCGACCTCAATTGAAGAAAATTTGTGTCACGGAGAACTCGATTATAGCTGAAAGCGGTGCGCCCATAGCCCAACTAGTGCAGGCTGCTGCGAAACACAGCCTTTCCGGTTTAGAGGGGTGGATTGGCCTTCCCGGGACCGTTGGCGGTGCCGTTCGAGGTAACGCTGGCGCAAATGGAGTCGAGACAAAAGATCTCCTCACCTCTGCTACCATATTTGATCTGAAAAAAAATAGCATCGAAGAATATTCACAAAAAAATCTAAAATTTTCTTATCGCCACAGTTTCCTGAAGGATGAGTCGAGGCTTTTACTATTGAGTGCGACATTTGTCTTTCACGAAAAACTCGATACAAAAAAACAACAGGAAAAAATGAAAGAAATATTAAAAAAACGCCTCTCTTCCCAACCGAAAGGAAAAAATGCAGGTTGTATGTTTAGAAATGAAATAGATCCAAAAACTTGCAGCATCTGTTCAACCGGAAAACTCATCGACGATTGCGGGCTAAAGGGCGCGAAAATCGGCGGCATAGAGGTCTCAACCGTTCACGCCAACTTTTTACAAAATATTGGAGAGGCCACACAAAAAGACGTTCTCTCTATGATTACATTAATCAAAAAAACCGTCTACAAGATGCGTAAAATAAGACTTCATGAAGAGGTTCAGGTGGTCGAGTGGTGAAGAGGAACGACCACGCGCGGAATTCACCTCCGCCTCATCTCATGGAATTTCACATCTATCGTGTGGGCAATTTGATGATGTTCCCGACATAGTGGCGCCATGAAGTTCGGATCATGCGATCCATCCAGCGCCCACCGTCTCATATGATGTATATTCTGCGATGGCTTCTGGCAGCCATTTTTAGCACATTTTGCTCCATACTCTTTTTTGAGAATATTTTTGACTCTTGAGGGAATATATCTGGAAGATTGTTCCGGAAGTGATTCAGCGATCCGCTCTTTTGCCTGTATAATTTCTTTTTCTCTTTCGTCTAATACTTTTCTGAGAAGTTCATTAATATCTATTCCCTTCCCCTCAAGTTCCACTAGTCTTTCCCTCACATCCGCCTCCAGCCGTGGCTCTTGCGCAAACAGTGAATTACTTTCTGGCTTGTGCCCGGGCAGAGGTTGACTCACTTGCCGGTAGTCTCGAACAAGTGTTTCTATAGCAGGTTTAGATAATAATCTCACCTTCTCCGCCAACTCCCTCTGATTTTCTTCCGTAGCAATACTCACCACCCGAGATAATTTGTTTAAACTCACCTCTCCGCTGACCAGTAATGCCTTCAGTACAGGCAAATGATCGAATCGCTTCTCGACGTTCAACGCCAACGATATCTGCTCCTCGCTTAAGCCCGCAAACTTCTTTCCGAACTCATAGATACTTCCACATCCGCGCTTCTCGTATAATTTCCGTCTAGAAACTTCAGGCAATAAGCCAATAAATTTATTTCGCCACTCCAAAACTTTTTTCCCATAAAATACGCACAGTTCTAACAATTTTATATCGGTCATAGGCTTATGTAGTGAGAAAATAAAAAACAAACGGGAGAACTAAATCCTGGTCGCCCATGAGGCCGACCGTTGTGCAGGACTAATTCCTTAACCGTTTTGTACGCACATT
>CAYHGS010000006.1:0-62080 GCA_964356305.1 uncultured Candidatus Peribacteria bacterium | reverse complement strand
ATCGCTTTCCTTCCGATATCAAAAAGAATTTGCAGGATTCGGTTCGACTCCCGATCAAAAAATAACACTCATATACGCCTTATTAAGGCCGGATTTGGCTATATGAGCTTGGTAGCACCAAGTTTTCCCCATGGGATGCTCGGCTTCGCTATCTACTTACTTTTTGTTGGTGATGAGGGTAATGAGGAGTTAGCTATGTTCAGCTTTGCATTGCCCTGCGTATTTACTTGACAATAGTAAATATAATGATATTATATGCATCTTAAGCTTATTCATAATTTGCCCGCATATGAAACTCCCATCTTTCGCAGTCGTAGCAGCTATGGCAGTAGAGGCATGTAGCGTCACTCCTCGCATAACTCAAGAGGCAAACGTGCGAGTCGCGCCAGCACGACGACCTTCTGAGCCGACCCAAGCGTTCGACGAAACGAGAGAAGCAAGCTCACAAGGAGGAAAAACTTCAGAGCAGAAATCCGAAGTACCAAAGACATATGAATGGGGAAAAGATTCAGATGAAGACCAGAAACGAATTAAGGAGCTCTCGGAAATAATTGCAGCATTCGCCGTAAATCGCTATGCGGAATGTATTCAAGATGCCTTTGAAAAGGAAACAGATGTAAATCCAGACGTAGATGTAACCAATAATTGCTCGCTCACGGTAGAAGATGAGGACACTAGGGAGATCTTAACAGAAGATATACCAGGAAATATCCAGAGAGATATTCTTGGAAAAGTGCGTACCCTTCTTGACGATTTCAGAGCACGCGAAGAAGAGCAAAAAGCAAAAACGCGTGAGGCTTTTGAAAAACTCAAAAATGCTATCAGGGACACTCTCGCTCCGTAATTGAGAGGTAGAGATTTAATCCTCTGGCTTTTAGATTGGTAGCACCAACTTTCCACCATGGGATGCTCGGCTTCGCTATCTACTTACTTTTTATACAGTCCTTTTGCGATTATTCTCTCCATAGGTTTGCAATTTTTGCCCATGCAAGCCTTCGATGCTTCGATATAAGGATTCGATTTTTTATCTATAACGCTTTCGTAGCTGATGTATTCATACCCGTTATATACCGCTATCATATCAAAAAATAAACGAATGGTTCTTCCATTTAATTCACAAAAAGGATGAAGTGCAATGAGCTCACACATATAGTAAGCAATTTTTTTCGCAAATTCATCTGGTGATGTGTCTTTAAAATCTCTGAGATAGTCATCTTTTTTGAGTTCAGTAAAAAGAATATCTGATTGTTGCTGCAAATGCATCGCCTGGCAAAAAACAGCATTATTTTTTGCAATATTTACTGTTCTATATTTTCCTGCCCATGGGTAGAGTCGTGAAAATCCAAAACCGTGAATGTCTTTAAGATATTTTTCATTAAAGACCGTCTTCTGGCTCAAGCTCTTATGAAAATATTCATATGCCTGTAGAAATAACTGTGTCTCGAGCTCTTCAATTTCTTTTGCTTTTTGAATTCCTAGCTTGTTTATCGGAACATTGCTTTTCGGATAGTAGATGTAATTTTTATCCGAAGTGTATTTCATGCACAGAGTTTGATGGCTAATTTACGAGCCTTTTCTCGGATATTTTTATTATGTGATGTCTTATATCCCTCAATTTTTGATGAATTTATAACGGTTTTTTTCGCTTTTTTCTCTGAAAATTTGCTGATCGTAAAAGACATATGCAGGTGGTTAGATTGCTTCAATTCTACTCGAATTTCTTATTTTTGTTAAGCTGATTTGGTAGCACCAACTTTCCCCCATGCGATGCTCGGCTTCGCTATCTACTTTTTTGTTTGCGGTGAGGGTGAGGAGGGATTAGCTTTGAATTTGCGCCACGCACTATTTACATTTAAATATTTATGTGTTATAATATACTCGTATATAAATCTAATTAGTTAAACTAAATTATTTATGGGAATGCATGATTCACTTACACGAGATGCAGTAGACTTGGAACAGGCAAAATCTCTAACTGGAAAACTTTCCTCTATTGTACGCGACAATGGCATGGAAGCAGAAATGCAGACTCTTGTTACGAGTCATGCTTCTGTTGATCAGCTCTTTGAGATAACGGCAAAAATTGCTTGCTGCACAAGTGCTGAATTCGCCATTAGCCTCATCACGAAAGAATATCGCACTCAAAAGACTAATGATGTGCATGATGCTTTGTACGAAGGCCAGACTGCAAGAGGTGATACCGATTATGCTGTCGCAAAATTAAAAGAAGCACTCTTGTTACGATTTGCAAATGCCTACGTTACAAATAGCAAGGTCACTCAGGGAGTGAATGATGCGAGACTAGAAGTTGGGAAAATATATAAGTAGAAAATTCCACGGTCATTTATGACGAAGTAGTTTTTTTACTTTATTCTTTGAGTGAAATTGAACTTTTCTATTTTGAAACTGGTAGCATGGTAGTTTCTACTTACTTTTTGTTTGTGGTGATGGTGAGGAGGGCTTAGCTTTGAAATTCAGCCATATGGCCTTGATATATAATATTTTATGGTATAAAATACTACTCCACTTTAAAAAACCATGAGCTCAATCGAAACACAACGATCGTTAGAATCTGTTCAGGAGGTAGCTGATGTGCTTCGTGGCGTTATTGATGCGGCAGTAGAAAATATGCAGAAACGCAAGACAAGAAATTTGCGAACAACGATTGCGGGCCAGATAACGGAGATTCCGGAGAGTAAAACGAAAGGCATGATAGTACGAGATGGGCTTGAAGCTTTAAATAATATCAAGATTGATGGAATGACTTCGCAGGATGCAATGAACGCTGCGTTGATATTGATATTCGGCGAAAAACAGTCTATCCCTGATGAAGTTGGTGATAGAAATGTATATATTGTGGAAGGCTGTTTTGTATTTCAGGGAAAGATTCCTTCGGTGCAAATAGGAAAAGTTGAACCGCCCATTCAAGCTCTTGAGCTTCTTGCAAAGGCATCAGATGACGCGCAGCATGCGGCTCATGTGCAGGCTGCTATGACAGCTACAAATACACCTTCGTACGTAACGTGGCATGCTGGAACATCAGATATGACTTATATGTCGAATATATTTGGCATAGGCTATGTGCCAGAAGGATTAAAAGTTCACCTTCTTGAGATTCCTACTATTGATATTTTCGATGAAGAGTCTGCGTCAACAGCTCAGCCGGCAGACCCTGAGACTCATAGACAAGTGCTGGATATTATCCCAATAGAGCTTCCAGAGACGGTTGAAGATACCGCACTTCGGATGTATCAAGAAATGCTTTGGTTTTTTAAAGACCATGGAAAAGTTATGGAGGCCATGCTGCATGGACTACTTATGTTTGCGGCAAATCCGCGCGCAATTTCAGAGAATTTCTCTGAATCATTTCCAGGGCTAAGTCCAAAGGTATTTATTGAAGCTACCCGTTATGCGATAGCTCATCAGGATAGAATGAGAGAGCTTGCTATGGCTGAAGGGGTAACTACAAAGATTAACGTTCAGCTTGCTGAGAGATTTGGATTAGGTAAACGAGTAGCTGAGACGCTTGCGGACCAAAATGTTGACTTTGATTTAACTGGAAAAGAAGTCGATTAAGTAAAAAACTCCACACTGATGTAGGTAGAGGTTATTTTTTACTTTATCCCTTGAACTATAAATGCTGCTCCGGCTTTTTCGAGGCCGATACTTTTGAGCAGTTCATCAATCATATCTCGAAAACTTTGTCTCATGCTATCTGTTTCAGATGGATGGAGTTCTGCGAACATATCTCGTATATCCATTTTCTGCCCCATTCTTTTTAAGAGTGCGCCAATATCAATTCGAGCATCTTCGAACGTTTCGCGCAAAAATATTTGATAGATTGGATCCTTTGCATTCTCTATAATTGGAAGAAGTTGATCTGCGGATGTGATACCTCCTCGAGCAATAAGAGACGTAATATTTTGCTGAGATACTAGATTGTGCCACTGATTATCAAATTCCTTTCGAAGTGAGCTAGGTACGTCTTTATATTTCGTATTAGGAGGTATTCCTAATTTTTCATATATAGCGTTCCTAGCCTTGTCCATTACTCTCTGGAATATTCCAGATTCATCTTCGTGCTTCACATATTCGCTGAACGATAGTGAGAACCTTAGGCCAGGAAACAGTCGCTGATATTCCGCGACAAGTCTTAGCGCAACGTCAAGAGTGCAGACGGACTTACCAGCCCGCGTTTCCATCTTTTGTTCTAGCCCTAATGTAGTTTGTAACGTGGAGATAGAGGGTGTGCTTCGTGTATCCTTTTCGCCTGCTTCTGACATAAAATTGCATTATGAATAGCCCTAATATAATGCGCATATTGAGGTCTGACAAGCCTATTCTATTTTTACTGGAACTGGTAGCACCAAGGAGGATTGAACTCCTATCTCCACCTTGAAAGGGTAGCGTCCTAACCATTAGACGATGGCGCCACATTGCGGGGTAAACCGAAATAGACTGGACTCAAGTATAGGGATTGTCGCTGGAAAGTCAACGGGTGTAGCCTGAATTGAAGATTGGGCTGGAAAGGGGATTTGAAGCTATTTTAGCTTGTTCTTCTTGCTAGTGACAAATTGTTTGGCTTCGGGGGCGGTCATTTCCTTCAATTTTGGAGTTTCTTCGATGCTGCTGAAGGATTGGGACTCGTTGAGCTTGGTTTTGAGTTTTTCCTTTTCGACACGGAGAATTTCGTTTTGGTCCTGAAGGCCCTTGAGTTCGTAGCCTTTTTGGGCGGTGGCACTCGTCATGGAGATAAATACGGCACTTAGGACGATAATCATCCCTCCGAGGAGAAGGACTAACGTTGTGATGATCTTGTTCGTTTGTTTGGAGAACGTTTCACGGCTGAAAATTTTGGAGTTTCGTCTTGGGAGAATTACTTCATTCATGAAGAGAGTATATCGTGAGTGTTATTCTGCCACAATCTGGTATTCGATAGGAATGATTCCTTCGGAGGGATTGGCTAGTTCGGTGAAGGCTTTGCGCGTGAGGTCGAGACTGAAACTCGGCGTGTGTGGTCCACGATCGTTTACGCGCACTTTTACTTTCTGTCCGTTTCGTAAATACGTTACTTCGAGCTTAGTGCCGAAAGGAAGAGTTAGGTGTGCGGCGGTGTATCCGTTTTGTGTGTATTTTTCCCCATTAGTCGTGCCGCGTCCCTCGAAGAAGTCACTATAAAAACTTCCTCTGCCGAAGAAGTGTCCTGGCTCGCGCGTTCGCAGGGTTCGATACAGGAGATCCATAAACTCTCCGCGTGTCATATCATCATTGGGGTAGATGAGCTGTTTGGTACTGTACACGAGAAGCGTCTTCTGTTGAGCGAGCTCGACATATGGAGCGAACCACTCGGTTCCTTTGACGTCTCTGAATGAGCTCTTCATGGAGGTTGGAAGTCCTAGATTTTTGTCTTTGAGCATCTCAATACTCATTACCATTTTCACCGCTTCGGCGAGGTTGATCGTTTTTTCCGGTTGAAAGATTTGTACAGTATTATCGTCCTTCGTGTATCCTTTTATGATGCATAGCGTAGAGAGTTTCTCGATCGAGGCACGTGCCCAGTGATCCTTTGGAAGGTCGGCATAGCTCCCTTCTCCGCATTTTTTCATACCGTTTTCAGGTATCTCAAAATCTAAAAGTGCTTTATTTATAGCCATAGCCGCTTCTGCACGATTTATCGTATTTTTTGGGCGAAAAGTTCCGTCTTCGTAGCCATTAATGAGTTTATTATCTTTGAGATACTTCAGCTGAACGTAATATGGTGAACCAATATCAATATCGATAAATGGCTTCTGTGATTCTTTTCCTGTGGCTTCGCCCGTAATTGGTTGTGGATCGGCAGTGGCAGCATTTACCCCCACGTATAGGAGCAGCGTTATCGTGAGTATCGCCAGAAAGAGTCCGGTATATCTTTTGCATACTGTTTGTATACTGTTTTGTATATACATTACATATACGTGTGAATGAAATAAGTGCGTTGTTCGATTGCGCGCGCCTCCTTTATTCCTCAATCAATTCCTTTGAACGAATCGTGAGTTGTCGGAACTCTCCCTCGCCAACACTGACGGTCTCAAGATCGCTGAATTGTGGTTGCGTGAAGTGCACGTGAATGAGTCTTCGGAAGTACGGAGACATAGGTGGAAGACTCTGGTTTTTGCGTGTCTTTCGAGCCAATTCCGCCTTTTGCTCAGCCATTTTGATAATGTTTTCTTCCTGACGCTTGCGGTAGTTTTCGATATCAAGTACGAATCCAAATGACTCACTGTCCGGACCTTTTCCTTTCTCTGCTTTTTGTTTATCAATTTCTCTCCAAAGAATGAGCTTCATGATGTGCTGAAGGGCGATGAGATTTTCGCCATGATGACCGATAAGAGTATTCACTTGGTCTTTTTCGACCTCCAGGTTTACGCGGTAGGTGCCATCTTCAGACTTCGTGAGTTCCATGTTCGTTACGGGCAGATCCAAACGTTTTGCAAAGTCTTCAACCATTTGAAGAATCATTCGTTCGAGTTCCATAATAAGAGTGGTAAGAGAATAGTGGTGTAATCTTGAGCCTGGATTTTCTCTTGAGGGAGTCCCAGTTAGGCTTTAATTTCGATAATCTGTTTTGGTCCGCCTGCTGCTTTTTCAGAGTCTTTGTTTACAACGTACTGCTGAGCGATACCAAAGAGTGTTGAAGTGGCCCAGTAGAGTCCGGCCGCGGCAGGTACAGATACCGTGATGAATGCTACCATAACTGGCATAACATATACCATTGCGCTGTTTGCCATATCCATGTCTGATTTTTTCCCTACCTTGGCGTTATTTTTCTTCATGGTCATCTTCATCTGAACGAACTGGAGAATTCCGACAATCAAAGGCAGTACAAAGGCATTAGGCTTTGTGAGTTCGAGAATGCCGAGGAAGTTTGTATTGATCTCATTAAACGCTACTGCGACAAATCCGGAATAGAGGAGGTGGGCATGATCGGGATTGAGTCCGGATCCTACAACATAAAATAGAGCGATAAATACGGGAAATTGAATGAGAAGAGGGAGACAGCTGCCGAATGGATTAACCTTGTGTGTTTTCCAGAGCTCCATAGTCTCTACGGATATTCTCTGTTGATCGCCTTTGTGTTTCTCTTTGATTTCTTCTAATTTCGGCTGTAGCTCCTGCATTTTCTTCTGAGATTTGAGTGCTTTTTGTGATGGAACGAGAAGAATTATACGGATAATCATCGTCAAAAGGATGATGGCAAATCCTAGGTCATGATAGGGGAGCTTAGCGGTGAGGAAGATGAGAACGTTATAGATAGGTTGATAAAAGAAAGCGGTCCAGAACCATTTGAATATGTTCTGATCAACGACGGTGAACTCCGGAGACTCATACTGTTTACCGTCATCGGCCTTGATAGAGACTTTGTATCGGCCATTATTTCCGAAAAGGGCATAGTTCCAATTATCAAATGCAACCTTCAGTTGTTCTTTTGCCTTTATAGTGATGGTTTTCTCGGCCTTACATATGATTACCGGTGGTGTAGCCTGTATCTGTTTCCACTCACCGCTACTATAGGTATAGACATCTAATGGCTCTCCCGGACAGTCGTTCGGGATGATTATATCTTTATCGGTATTATTCTCGATAGTCGCTGTTACGAGCGCTTCTTTGCCATATTCGTTGTTACTCATGACTACTCTTACCGGCTCGGCTGCCGTTGTAGGCGCCTGCTTCGGGACGAAGACTCCATATATATAGTTAATAATCAAAAAAATGACGAGGAACTTGAGGATGTTGTTCAGCGTTTTTTTGTTCATTCGTTGGTTTTGTTAGGTTTCATGAGATGCTTGAGGACATGTGCGAGTTCATCTTCTCTTTTTTTGTCATCCATGGCAATTAATCTTGCTGTCAGTAGTATCCCATAATCCGCCCCCGTTTGATAGTCGGGTAACTCCTTCTCTATTTGGGCATATACTTGCCGTTTGAGCTTATTACGCTCAACGGAACTCAATTTGTTGCCTTTGACGAACATCACGGCAAATTTTGCCAGTGGATTGTCGGTTACACGTCTTCGAATGGTTACCAGTGGTGTACGAAAGGAGGCTCCTTTTTTAAACAATAGGTCTATCTCCTTCGTACTAAGACGATTGAGCTTTGAAAGCATGTTTAAACAGTGAGACTCTTTCTACCCTTTCTTCGACGTGCTGCAAGCACTTTTCGACCTCCAACCGATTTTGATCGCTTGAGGAAGCCGTGAGTTCGAGCGCGCTTTCGTCTTTTAAGTTTCGCTAACATAATAAAAAGTTGAGAATATTGCTTCCGTTACTGCCGTCGCAGCTTACCGTGGATTATTACGGGTGTCAATAAGAGTGCATCATTATATTGAAATTGCTCAATACCGCGTGTATAGTTTGGCTTAGTTTTGCTTTGTATATCTAATAGTCTGCTTTATGGCACTTAAGGCCCAATACGAGTTTTTATTTGCGGGAAGAGACGAGGGGAGTTTCCTCGAAAACTATGCTTATGAGGTAAATGAGCACAGAGGTGGAGCCGGTCACGTTTTTGTGTGTTTAGAAATCCAAAATAATCCTTCCGAAGCTGAGGCGATGGGAGAGGCGATTTTTTCAGCTTTAAAGACAACGTTTTTCGCGGAAACAGAGCCCGGGGCGGAAAGTGAAGGATACTTACGATTTGAAAACTCATTAAAGGCGATTAATAGGGCTATTTCCGACTTTCGAAAGGGGAAGTTGAATAAACATATCGGTACGGTTCATGCGATTATCGCGGCCATCGAGGGTAGCTCACTATATTTGAGTCAGTGTGGCGATAGTGAGGCATATCTTATAAGGAAGCGATTTGTCAGTATTGTCAGCGAGGGACTCTACGATCCTTCTCAAAAAGACGGAGATTTATTTCTGAGTATTGCTAACGGCGATTTGGAGCCGGGAGATTTTGTTCTTTTTTGTACAACACGATTGTTGCGGTATGTTACCAAGGTTGATCTTTCTCGGATTGTTCTTCCAAGCAGCGTACAGAGGACACTTTCTGACTTGCGGGATCAGCTCTCAGGAGAGATTTTAGGAAGAATTGGATTTATTGGAGTAGGCACCTCCCTTTTAGTTGAGAGGAAGAGCTTGCAAGAAGAAGATAGCGAGGCGTTTCAGGATTTTGGAAATGATGAAAAAACCAGTATTGTTGCTTCATTCGGTCCTCTGATGCAGAAGGCTAAAAAGTATCATCATATCATGATGGAGAGAGTTCGAGGGACGAAGATTTTTGAAAAGGACGGGATGATGAGTCGTTTCGCCGATAGCGTTCAGTATCGTCTCACGAGAGAGGAAGGTATCACAAAGGATAAGATTCTTGCATTATTTATTGTTGTTATCTTGCTTTTATCGGGCGGTATTTGGCTTGTGAGAAGCGGACAGGTAAAAAACGCGGAGCTTCTTTCGTACGACCAGAAGTTACAGAGTGCATCGCAAATGATTAGTGATGCCGAGAGTCAGGTGCAGAATGATAAGAAGGCGGCTGGAGCAATTTTGCAAACGGCAGAGGATAAAGCAAAGGAGGTTTTAAATTCCGGACAGTATAGGGATAAGGCGCGAGAAATTTTGACAAAAATTTCGAGCGCTCGTGATGCCATGGATAATATCAAACACGTTACGGCCGTAGTGGCTGCGGATCTTTCGTCGCAGGGTGTTTCCAGCGCGATTGGTATGGTTCCCGGCAAGGATCGTTATTTTGTTTTTGATGCGCAAAAACTGTATCAGGTGATGCTTGATAAAGTTCAGGCGCCTCTCAATTTTGAGCAAAATGAATCTATTATCTCAGGTGTTTATTTCGACGAGAAGGATGAGCCGACTTTTTTCTCTAAGAGTGGCAAGTTGTATGAGTTGAAAGATGGTAGTATTCGTCAGATGACGACTCAGGAGGGCGGATTCCGTAAGGGCGTCCAGATTACCGATTGGGGCAGTAGGCTTTATATTTTGGATCCGGCGGGTAATCAGTTGTGGAGATATCCTTATGTTAAAAGTCGAGATAGTTTTGGTGCGGCCGAAGGGTACAAGACTGATGGCACCATGGCTAATGCCGTGGCTTTCAGTATTGATTCGAGTATCTATGTCCTCAACAATGATGGCATGTTGGAGCGTTATTACGGTGGAGTTAAGCAGCCTTTGCCGATTGATAAAGCTCCGTTTACGTCTATGACGAAACCTACAAAAATTTATACCGATTCAGAGATGAATCAGGTATATGTCCTGGATGGATCAAGAGTTTTTGTGTATACCAAAGATCCGAAGACCCAGGGACTCACATACAATAGTCAGATTGTCGTGGATGGCCTTAGTGATATTCGTGATATCTCCCTCGACAAGAGCACGGGCAAACTCTATCTTCTCGGGGCTCAGAAGATGTATACCGTTACACTCTAAGTTAAAACCATTTTGAGAGTTCGGAGGCAAATGAATTTCTTTTTTGTTTTGAGTTTTTTGTCATGAGATCTTGGTAGATTTTTTCAAATTGTGTGGCAACGTGCGAGATAGTGAATTTTTTTGCGTTCCGTAGGGCTGCTTGCGACATAGCTTGAGCTTTTTTCGGATTCTCAAGGATAGTGATCATATGCGTGGCCAGCTCTTTTGGCGTTCCATTTTTGCAGAGAAGTCCATTGTTATTGATGAGTTCGGGGATGCCACGCTTTCCTACGGCGACGATAGGCAGCCCAAATGACATTGCTTCGAGAAGAGACATTGGCTGATTTTCCGATGTGGATGCTGTTACGAAAAGGGTAGACTCTCGATACAATGGTGATTCGAGAAGTTTTTCATATGGAATTTTCCCGGTGAGCGTAATAATGTTTTGAAGGTTTTTCTTTTCGACGAGTTTGGTTATTTTTTTGAGATCAGGACCGTTGCCGACGATCGTGAGTTTTGCGGCGGGAATTTTTTTATGCACCAGATCGAATGCCTCTACCAGAATAGTTATGTTTTTTTCTTTGCTGATACGGCCTACGTAGAGACATGTTTTTCCACGTTCGTGTTGAGCTAGATCCTTCGGCGTGCTTATTGGTACCGATATGCCATTTGGGATGACTATTGATTTTGTTTTTATGTTATTTTTGATGAGCATTTTTTGTGTATAGATCGATGGAGAAGTTACGAGGTTTGCAGCATTATAATAGAGGTTTGAGTACTTCCAGCCTAATTTTACGAGAAGATTGGTCATGCCTTTTCCGGCTCGATCGAGACCCATGACTTTGAGATATTCGGGTTCCATGAAGTAGGTGTGAAATGTTCCTACAATTGGCAATCCGAGTAGTTTCGCTGCTAGGATGCCATCTGCGCCGATAGGAAGGGGAGTGTGGAAGTGTACGATATCAATTTTGTCTTTCATGAGCTGATAGACAGTTTTTGGATACACCGGGATAGCAAGTTTAACATCAGGGTAAAAAAGACTTGGGATAGATGATGAATATGATACGTTCACTCCCTCAAGCTGTGCTTTCGTAAGTTGCCCCTTTCTGATCTTCGGAGTAAATACTCTGACGAAATGACCACGTCGAACAAGCTCCTTGCTGAGAAGAAGAATCGAAGAGGAGACTCCATTGATGGATGGTGGAAAAACGTCAGTGAAAATCGCTATTTTCATGGCTCTATCTTAACGGATATCGGTCATATCTACCATAGTATCTGAATGGTTTTTTCTTGGGTTCCACCACATGTTGTAATAGAGCTTCATGTATCCGTAGAGGGTTTTGATGGAGGAGTCTTTGAAGCGACGAGCCGAGGTGTAGACGAGTAGGTGTGGGACGAATAGTACCTTTCCTATTTTCATGAGTTTTTTGCAGAGGTCGGCATCTTCGCATATACGAATGTCTGGATCAAAGCCACTTGTTTTGTTATATTCGGTTTTTTTGACGGCGAGATTGCAGCCCGTAAACTGCTTTTTCTTGAGCCAGTCGTTGATTTGGAAGAATGTTCGAGTGCCTACTCTTGAAAGTAACTTTTTTATGTTGCTGTTATCGTCGAGCGCGCTGATTCCATATAGGGCAATGATTTTTTTGTCCTTTGCAAATGATTGATGTATTTTTTCGAGCCAGTTTTTCGGGAAGGTGCAATCAGCATCCGTGGAGACGATAATCTCTCCCTTTGCTTGCGCGAAGCCTTTTTTTCTTGCAGCTCCAACTCCTTTTTTTGGTTCCTGAATGACATGGACGCCATATTTTTTTGCCACTTCGGCTGTTTTGTCGGTCGAGTTGTTGTTCACCACGATAATTTCAAAATCATGAAACGTTTGTTTCTTGAGAGATTCGAGACAGGTTGAAAGATATTTTTCTTCGTTGTATGCGGGAATGACGACGGAGATTTTCATATTAAATCGTGTGAGCTTTGCTGACTTTCGGGCTCTTGAATTTTGTATTTGGACCGATTTCAACTTTTATTTTTGTTGATTTGAAGATGTCGAAATTTTCGATGGTGTCTGGATAGCCTTCTTGGTAGACGACACGTTTGATGCCGGCAATCGCGACCATGCTGGAGCAAATACGACAAGGATGTTTTGTGACATAGAGCGTTGATCCTTCGAGAGAGATGCCTTCTCTTGCCGCTAGTGCGAGACACCACTGTTCGGCGCAAATACCGTAGCAGATTTCTCGTCGATGTCCTGAGGGGATCTGCATCTCATTGCGAATACATCCGATTTTTGAGCAGTTATATTCTTTGTGCCAGTCGTTGGTATGCTGAATGAGAATTTCTCCTTTTTTCACAAACATCGCGCTAATTTGCGCGCGAAGGCAGAGAGCCTTTGGCTCTGCTTGATCGAGGATTTCGAGAAACTTTTTATCTTCAGCGGTAATCATGATTGAGCATTATACTACCAACCAAGGATAGACGACCGCGATACGGTTTACAATGCTTTCTGGTTTGAAAATGCCAATCTCGGTGATACAGCCGGTGATAATATCAGGAGAGATGATTTCAAAGGCCGGGTTGAAAATCGTAACACCTTTTGGTGGATTCTCCCAGACTTCTTTTGGATTGCGAAGTTCAATAACCTCCTCGAAACCCTGAATGGTTTGTGGATTGAACTTCCACGTGTTTGTACAGCAATAGACGGGTATTCTTGCCTTGTTCGCGGCTTCCGCAAGCGCTTCTGTTCCAATTTTGTTGATGGTTTTTCCTTCGGATGAGAAAGAGTCACAGCCATAGAAAAAAATGTCAGCCTTTTTAAGGGCGGTGCGGCCGGCGCTGTCAACCATATGTACGACTTTTATGCCCGCTTTTGCAAGTTTGGTAGCCGTAATTCTTCCTTGGAATTTTGGACGAGTTTCCGTGTTGTATACGGTAAACTTCTTTCCCTGCTTATGGGCGAGAATGAGAATGTTTTCGACAGTAGACGAGTGGCAATGAGTGAAAACGTTCATGCCGTCGAGAATCTTTTTTGCTCCATATTCTGCTATTTTTTTCTGAGAATTGGCAAAGTGTTTTTTGACTGTTTCGGCGCAGTTCTTGTCTTTTTTAAAATTGGCCAGAACGTAATTGAGCCCATTGCGAAGAGCTGGTTCGGTGGCTCGGAGTGAGATGAGTTCGTCGTAGGCACGTTGGATTTTTTTAGGGTCTGGTGTCTGCGCGAGCACTTGTGCGAGCGCGTCAACGGCTGCGATGGCAATGTTTTCAGCGCCTTGAATGGTTAAATCTTTTATGCCTTTGGCTATGTCTTTGAAGGTCATCTTTTTGCAGTAAAAAATTAGGAGATTATATATACTTTTGCTTTTGACTCTACGATGGCGTTACTGAGACGCTGTTTGTTTTCGGCATAAATCGTATAGAGCGTATCGCCCTTTTTTACCTTATCGCCTAGGTTTTTTTCAATAGCGATTCCTGCGCCTGGATTTTTGGGTGCACCTGCCACACGGGCGACGTGCGATATGAGTTTATTATCAACTCCTGTAATTTTTCCTGATTTTTCCGCTACGACAAAATATGTTAATTTGCCCAACGGAGGCATTTTTTTGCGTCCTTGAGCATCAATAATTTCATTCATTTTTTTCAATGCGGCTCCGGAAGTGACGAGTGCCGTAGCCAACTTTTCCCCTTCCCCCTTCTTACTTTTTCCGCAAAGTTCCAGCAATTCTCCCGCCATATAAATTGACTTCTTCAAAAGGTCTTTTGGCGCGTCAGGTTTATTCTCCAGAACAGACATTACGTCGAGTGCTTCCAGAACAGGCCCAATACCACGTCCGATTGGAGCATCACCACGCGTAGCGACTACTTCTACCTTCATGCCAAGCATTTTTCCTAACCGTTGGAAGTCTTTTTTTAACTCCATGGCGCTAGCAAGTGTGCTTGTTTTTACCTGTGGTCCATAAGGAATATCTATGAGTACATGCGTTGAGCCTACTGCGTATTTTTTTGCCATAATAGAGGCGAGCAGCATACCTTTTGGATCGAGACTCATTGGATGTCGTACGCGGATGAGACGGTCATCGGCGGCTGCTAAATCAACGCCTCCTCCCCACGTGATAAAAGCTCCTACTTTTTCTAAAATTTTCTTAAGTTTTTTTGCATTATTTGTAACGTTGCACATTACTTCCATGGTGTCGGCTGTGCCTGATGGGCTGGTAATGGCTCGTGATGAAGTTTTTGGAATGGTAATTCCGGCCGCGGCAACAATGGGAATAACGATCATCGTAGTGCGATTTCCCGGGACACCTCCGATGCAGTGTTTATCTGCTATAATTTTTTTCTTGAGAGTGATTCGATTTCCGTGCTCTACGATTGATTTTGTGAGATTTGCTGTTTCCTGGTTGCTGAGGCCGTTGATATAACAAGCCGAGACGAAATAAGTCATCTCAATATCCGAAAGATCATCATGTACAATATCACGAACGATAACATCAATTTTTTCTTTTGATAGCTCTTTTCCATCTAATTTTTCTCGAATGTAATGATTTGATTCGGGCTTATCCGCCAAAGTGACGAACATTTTGTCTCCTTTATCCGCCTTGAGTTCATTCCAAGTTTCAATATAAAGGGCCGCTTCGTTATCTTTAATATCATGACCCTCGGTAATATCGACGATGCAGGTAATTTGTTTCGAACCATTTTTGACCGAGACACGATCAGAGGGCTGAACGTCCAACATATGTGCAGTTTTTTCGTTTACTACAACGATAAATTTGTGTCCTACCTTGACTGGAATTTTTACGGCCTTGAGAATCATATATGATTTTTTTATATTGGTATTTTTTACTTGTTTGTATTGTACCATGAAATACAGCTTTATGCAAGCTTGAGGAGGTATACTGTTGGGCAGTTTTATAGCTTTACATCTTTTTTAAAATGCTTTCTCCAGCTAAATATCCAGTTGCCCATGAGGCTTGAAGGTTAAATCCTCCCGTAAATCCGTCAATATCGAGTACCTCGCCGGCAAAAAAGAGGTTTGGGCATATTTTTGATTCCATGGTGTTGGTGTCTACATCCGGTAATGGTATGCCGCCGGCAGTAACGAACTCTTCTCCGGGGCTTCTGCCTGTTACGGTGAATGGGAATGCGTGTATAAGCTCGGCTGTTTCTTTCTTGAGTTCGGCATTCATTTGCCCTGCGTGTATTGAGCTTGATGGTAGTTTTTTTCTTTTGATAAGCTCTCTGATCATTACTTCACAAAGAGATTTAGGAAGAAATATATCGAGAAAGTTTTTAAATTCTTTTTTACCATGAATATTGGCTTCTTTCTGCAGATTTTCGAGAAGTTCTGCTTTTGTAAAATTCGGAAGGAAATTGATTGTGAGATTGTGTGGTTCTTTTATGGTGAAATTTTCATATGCAGCCATACTTGAGATGGCGAAAATTGCCGGTCCACTCATACCACGATGGGTAAAAACGAGAGGACCTTTTCGTGTGTAGGATTTTTTTTCGGTATTTGAATCAAGAGTAATCTCCGTTTGCGTAAAGGAAACGCCGGCTAGATCTTTTGGATAATCTTCCTTTGTCATAAAAGAGCTAAGGGAAGGGGCAAGCTCGGTTATGGTATGACCGAGCGATTGCGCGAACGCGTAACCATCGCCGGTAGATCCGGTTTGCCGATAGGTACTTCCACCTGTGGCAATCAGAAGGTAGTCGGCAGTGATGGTTTCTTTTTCCCGCAAGGGGTGCTTCGCTATGGTAGTTATGATAAAACCCGTTTTTTTCTCGATGTTTGTTACATTTGTTTTTAAATGGAGATATATCGCAGCATTTGGATTTTCTGTAATGGCTTTTTCAAGAGCACTGACGATGTCTTTTCCGTTGTCGGATTTTGGGAAGACACGGAAGTCTTCTTCGGTTTTGAGAGGTACACCATGTGATTCGAACCACTCCATCACTTTTGGTGGAGGGAGTTTGTACATCGCGGATATGAGAAATTTTGCGCCACGAGGATAATTTTGCAGTAGTTGCTTGATGTCGTGGATACCGGTTGTGACATTGCATCTGCCGCCACCACTAATAATCACTTTTGCTCCGAGATGGTCATTTTTGTCGAAGAGGTGAATGGTAATATTTTTGTTTTGCGCGGATTCAGCGAGGTGCGCCGCGGCCATCAGGCCCGCGGCGCCTCCTCCTATAATAGCTATGGTTTTCATCTATAGCAGTTTGGCTGAAAGCTGAGCAATATGCAACTCTTCGTTGGTTGGAATGATGAATGTTTTGAATTTATTCAGATGTGCGAGACGGCTTAAAATGTCTTTATGGGCATATATGGCGTTTTCTCCAATGCCTGCCGTGAAAACGATGGCGTCGAGGCCGCGCAACACTGACGTATACGCCGCTATTTGCTTCGCAACACGATCGATAAACACCATGTAAGCTAGTTGCGCGGCCGCATTATCCTTTATCGCTTCAATATGAATCGTTCGCATATCGCTTGATAATCCTCCGGAAACGCCTTTTAGGCCTGACTCGTTATTGAGAAGCGATACGACTTTTTCGGCTGTTATTTTCAACTTTTTGGCTAAAAATGGAACGAGCGCCGGATCAATTGAGCCGGATCTTGTTCCCATCGGTATGCCTTCAAGTGGCGTGAAGCCCATGCTCGTATCTACTGCTTTCCCCCCAAGTGATGCCGTAATACTACATCCATTTCCGAGGTGACATGAGATTATTTTTACGTTTTTTTGTTTGCTGAAGGATAATATTCCCTTCATTTTTTTCAAAGCCTGAAGCGTTACGTACTCGTGACTGATGCCATGAAATCCATATTTTCTTACGCCGAAGTGTTTGTACCATTCGATAGGAACCGGATATATATAGGTCTCTATTGGCAGATCTTTGTAGTATTCTGTATCAAAAACGGCAATTTGAGGGATCCCCTTGAACATTTTTTGTGCGGCTTTTATGCCTTCGATGTTTGGGGGATTATGTAGTGGCGCGAGACTTGATAGTCTTATGATTTCTTTCAATACTTTTGGAGTAATGCGACATGGTTCAGTGTATTTTTCTCCACCATGTACGACGCGATGGCCAATAGCCGCTATTTTTTCTTTCCCGAAGATTTTCTGACTGAAGAGCATCTCCGCTGTAATTCCCAGTGCTTCCGTGATTGATTTCGCTTTTGGATGGAAAGTTAACTTTTTCTTGCCGGCCTCCATTCGGAACTCGCATTCTTTTCCCCCCAGTCTGTCTACGATTGATTTGAATAGTGCCTTACCACTTTTAGTATCAACGAGTTGACATTTGAGGCTTGACGATCCGGCATTGAAAACGAGGATGAGCATGTGAGTGAGGTGAGGGTAATGCTACGATTTGATTGATGTATAATCCGTCGACATTGCTTCGCAAGCGGTGACAGCCGCAGTGTAAACGATATCCATCCAAGTACAGCCGCGCGATAGATCGTTTACCGGCTTACGTAAGCCCTGTAGTATCGGTCCAATTGCGTTTGCTTTTGCGAGACGTTCGCATAGCTTATATCCAATATTAGCACTATTGAGATCTGGAAATATCAGCACATTGGCGTTTCCTTTTAGTGGTGAGTCCGGGTATTTTTTTTTCGCTACTTCCGGAACAATGGCAGCATCCAGCTGAATTTCTCCGTCAATAATTAAATCAGGTCGGCGATCGCGAGTGATGGATACCGCTTCACGAACATAATCGAGTGATGGATCTTTTGATGACCCATGTGTGGAAAATGCGAGAAAAGCTATTCGTGGTTCAATACCGAATCGTTTTGCGGTTTCGGCCGTATCGATGGCCGTATCGGCTAATTCGTGCGCCCCGGGAGTTACTTGCACGGAGCAGTCCGCGAAAAGCATAAGCTTTTTTTTCATCACCATGAAGAATACTCCAGAAACTTTGTGAAACTTTTCTTTCGTTCCGATGATTTGAAAAATGGGCATCAGAAAATCACTTGAATGTGAATTTGCCCCTGATACCATTCCATCGGTGTCATCAAAATGTGTCATCATACAGCCAAAATAATCCGGTATGCGAATCCATTTTGCTGCGTCTTCTAGGGTCATACCTTTTTCTTTTCTGAGGGAGAAAAGTTCCTGCGTGTATTTTTCTAATCGCTCTTTTGTCTCTGCTTCGTCAATATCGATAACCTCTATACGTTCCAGGGGAAGTTCTATTTTATTCTTCTTGGCTGTTTGATTTATTTTTTCTTTGTTTCCAATTAATACCGGTACGACGATTTTGTGCTCGTTCAGATAAGCGACCGCTTTTAGCGTTCGGGGGTCATCGGTCTCGGCAAAAACAATCCTTTGTGGATGTTTCTGCGCTTGATCGACGATGCGAGCGAGGAGGTTTTTCATAGAATTCTATTTCTTTTGTAGTGTATCATTTTTAGGGTAACATTTTTTTATCGAAGATGTAAGGTTTCTGAACTGCCCCCTTGGGACTATTTTGCTAAACTGCCATGGTATATCAAATTTGACTATCGTCTCTATGGTGATTTTCAAGAACTCTTTGAGGGTGAGTGGCGTAGCATGCATTTCAATTTTGTTATGCAAAATAGCTTCGCGAATTGATGGCCAGTTTTTTTCCGCATCTATAAGCGTATATCCTTGGTCAAAATATTTTAATATGTGATTGTCTGATGTTGCCATAAGTGGTTTACGATGAAGTTTTGCCACTCTTTCTGCGCTCCTATTAAATTGATTTAAGCATTTTATGAAGAACCATGAATATTCAACGGCATCAAATAGATTTATATTTTGCAGTAGTTTCTCGTGTAGACAGAATCCGCGTGGAAAGTACGGATGCGGTGCGATTATGAGGCAGTCCGGGTGTGTTTTTTTGTACTTTGAGAGATCGTAGAATGTAGATATTTTTTCTATATCCGGCGTGGCATTGATGATGAGCACATGTCTTCTTTCTATTGTTCTTTCAATGCCGGGAATGAGGAGTATGTTTAATTTTTCTGCATAGGCGAAGATTTCTTCATTAAAAAAATATCCATCATGATGAGTGATAGACACCACGTCATATCCTTTTGTGGCAGCGAAATCCAACATCTCTTTCGCGGTGTGTTTTGGCTTATCTAATGGATCGTCCTTAGTATGGACGTGGAACTGAACTTTGAGGGGTTTCATGAGATGGGGGCTAGTTTTTGAACTCCTTCTGGAGATCTCCAACTGCGTTGACGACATTTTCCACTTTTTGAATTTTTCGGTCGACACTATCTTTTGCTTCTATGAGATTTGTCTGTATCTTTTCCGCTTCCTTCTTTACGTTGTCGGCGCTTTTGGTAAAATCTCCCGTGATCTGATCGATCATCGTACAGCCTGAAAGCACAAGCAAGCTTGATGCAAACAGCGCGATGAATTTGATGGGGAGGAATGTATTCACGTTGTAATCATAGCACTGATTATTTCGCGAAGAAAGATTTTTAGTAAAGTTTTCGGGGAAAGTCCTTTTAATATGGGGGATACGTTTTGTATACTCTTTGTGTATTGTTTTGTGTACGCTTCGTACTTACCATCTTGTCCCCGAGGGATGTATTATTTCAACTCCATATTTTCAATATTTTTTAGTCTCTGGAGCGTTTCTTCTTTGCCTAGTGCCCATATCACCTCGAATACGCCAGGAGAGAACTGTTCGCCGGTAAGAATGGCTCGGAGTGGCCAGAAAATTTGTCCGTTTTTGAGACCCGAGGAGGCGACCACGCCGACGAGGGTTATCTTGATGTTTTCTTCGGTCCAATTTTCTTCAGATAATTCCGATAGTATGGAAATTGTTTCGGGTAAGATTTTTTTTACGATCTCGGCGTCTACTTTCATTTTCTCGCTGTATACGATTTCCGGTTTGAATTCAGGACGTGCAAAATAGAATCCGATGTACTGGTTGACGGGCTTAGGATCTTGAAGAATTTTTTCTTCGACGGTTTCGAGCGCACGCGCGAGGAGTTCTGGATTGGAGCTGTATGATGTCTCCATATAGGGTTCGCACTCTTTGAGAAGAAGTGTTGTTTTTTGTGAAGGATCTTTTTCTGTTACTTCAAGAAATTTCCTTCGTCTCCACTGCCAGTTGTACCAGTCGAGCTTTTCCAGGTTAAATATGGCGCCTGATTTGTGAACGCCTTCTAGTGAGAAGGCTTGGATGAGTTCATTCATTGAGTATATCTCCTGTTCGCTGCCTTTTCCCGGGTGCCAACCGAGGAAGGCTATGAAGTTGATAATGGCTTCTTGCATATATCCTTTCTGAATGTACTCTTCGACGGCCACATCACCCTGCCGTTTCGAAAGTTTTGTTTTGTCGGCATTAAGTAGAAGGGAGAGGTGAGCGTATTGTGGTGGAGTCCATCCGAAGGCTTCATAGAGCCAGATATGCTTAGGGGTGGATGGCAGCCACTCTTCGCCGCGAATAACGTGTGTGATCTCCATATCATGGTCATCGACAACATTCGCGAGGTGGTAGGTAGGGAATCCATCTGACTTTATGAGCACTTGGTCGTCGATTGTTTTGGAGTCGAAACGAACTTTTCCGCGAATCATATCTTCAATGATAAGCATGCCTTCAGGGATTTTTTGACGTATGACAAAGGGGGTGCCGGCTGCAATTTTTGCATCTACTTCTTCTTTGGCAAGAGAAAGGCATTTTCGATTGTACATGGGAGCTTCGTGCCGTGCTTCTTGTCGTTTGCGCATTTCATCGAGTTCTTCTTGAGTGCAGAAACAGGTATAGGCGTGACCTTTTTCTATGAGTACATCGATGGCTTTTCTATAGAGATCTGTTCTCTTTGATTGGATGTATGGTCCGTGGGGTCCATCTATGTCTGGTCCTTCATCCCATTCTATTCCCAGCCACTTTAGTGATTTCATGAGGCTTTCTGTCGCTCCTTCAACGAAACGTTTCTGATCGGTGTCTTCGATACGAAGGAGGAACTGACCGCCTTGTTTTTTGGCGAATAGGTAGGCGTAGAGCGCTGTTCTGGCGCCTCCGACGTGGAGGTAGCCGGTAGGGGATGGGGCGAAGCGGGTTCGAATGTTCATGGGGAAAAATTATGGGACGGGATCTGACACTTCGTGTCTTCTATTCAAGAGGAAATAATTGGATTTGGCAAGTGGAATGAGAGCTTGAGTAAGCCTACTTTTTCAATTATACTTTGTCCGTGGCTCGAAAACGAAAATCATCAGGCTTGGGTATTAGGGGACGAACGGGTCGCGAGAGACGTGGCCGTACCGTTCGAAGTAAAAAAGGACTTACTCCTCTTTCGTTTGAGGTAAAGTCTCATGTGGCTCGGGATATCTCTGCGACCATGTATTTTTTGCTGGCTGCCGTGATGATTTTAAGCTTGCAAGGTAATTTTGGTATTGTTGGTACTGAGGTTATTGGTATTTTTAAGCCAATTCTTGGATATGGAATTTATATAATTCCTTTTATTTTTGCTTTTATTTCAATCATGCTTTTTTTCTCAAAGGTGGTTCGATTTGGGGCAGCTAGGGTTGTTGGTTTAATTACGATTATGGTGTCGTTTTTGAGTATTTTGCATTTATCGGTAGATATCAATGAGCTTTATTCTGTCGCAAATGCCGGCAAGTTTGGAGGGTATGTAGGATTTGTAACAAATTTTTTGCTCCGCGAGGCCCTTCAGATTGGGCATATTGGTGCTACTATTGTGTTTGTTGCTACGTTTATTATTGGTGCGATGCTTACTTTTGAATTGTCGTTGCGTCAGATTATTAGTTTCTTCCGTTCTACTATTGCCCTTAAGAGAATTATGATCGAGACGGCCGATGAAGAAGAGGATCGCGAAATGAATGGGGAGGAGCCGGAATTATTTATTCGTAAGAATCAGATGGCGGATGACGCGCTCGCTGAGCTCGCGCGCCAGGTTGTTAGTGGAGCCTATACCAAAAAAGATGCAGCTCGTTCTCGTCGTGAAAAAAATGAGGAGGGAAATGAAGAGGAAGAAGAGAGATTGAAGATGTTGAGCATTGAGATGAATCAACATAAGGGCGAGGAGGATATAGTTCTGAAAGAGCTCAAGCCCCCAAGAGCAGAAAAGAAGATTGAGATTAATCAGGAGACAGGGGAAGTTGTAGGGAATGAAGACGGGAACGGGATCTCTTCATCTGCTGATGAAGAGGAAGAAGAATTTTTCTGGGAGTTTCCTTCGTTGGACTTGCTTAATCCTGCCGTGAAGACCGGCAAGATTGATGAAAATGTTTTGAGAGAAAAGGCGGAGAAAATTAAGAGTAAATTCAAGCAGTTTGATATTGATGTTCAAATGAATGAGATCAATGTCGGACCGACGGTTGTTCAATATACGCTCAAGCCGCATGAGGGCGTGAAATTGTCGAAGATTACGAATTTGAAAAATGATATCGCATTGGCGCTTGCTGCAAAGTCGATTCGTATTGAGGCGCCGATTCCAGGTAAGTCTTTGGTTGGAATTGAAATTCCAAATGATAAGCGTACAGCGGTTCATCTCCGTGAAATTTTGGAGAGTCGTGAGTTTGGAGAGATTGATTCGAACTTGAGGTTTCCAATAGGACGCGATGTTTCCGGTAGGCCGGTAGTGGGGGATTTGGCTGCGATGCCTCATCTTTTGATTGCAGGTAGTACCGGTTCAGGTAAATCTGTCGGAATGAATGCACTGTTGATGTCGTTGATTTATCAGAACGGTCCGGAAGATTTGAAGTTGATCATGATCGATCCGAAGCGCGTGGAGTTGGATTTGTATAATGGTATTCCACATTTATTGACTCCGGTTATTACGGAACCTGAAAAAGCGGCGATTGCCTTGCGATGGACGGTGGCCGAGATGACACGACGATATAAGTTGCTGTCTGGCGCTCGTCAGAGAAATATTGCTGATTATATGGCTGCGATGAGTCCGGATGATGTTGGCGAGAGATTACCGAAGATTGTGGTGGTGATTGATGAGTTGGCTGATCTCATGATGACGGCAAAGAGCGAGGTTGAGGCTTCGATTTGTAGAATTGCGCAGATGGCTCGCGCGGTCGGAATTCACTTGGTTATTGCGACACAACGTCCAAGCGTTGATGTTATTACGGGTTTGATTAAGGCAAATATTCCTTCGAGAATTTCGTTCGCGGTTAGTTCCCAGATTGATTCTAGGACAATTTTGGATGCAGTGGGAGCCGAGGATCTGTTGGGCCGAGGCGATATGTTGTACCTTCCCGGCGGCATGTCCAAGCCACTACGCGTACAAGGAATTTTCGTCTCTACCGAGGAAATTGAGCGCGTGACGAACCATGCTAAGGTAACGATGCCGCCACAATACGACGAAGGCATTACTAACCGCAAGATGGCCGATGAATCAGTTATGGGTGTTCCCGATTCTAAATATGCTACAGCCGAAGAGGATATGGACGATGACGCTATGGTCAAGGAGGCAATCAAGCTTGTTGTCGAGAGTCGAAAAGCCTCTGCCAGTCTCTTGCAGCGACGTTTGAAGGTAGGCTACGCTCGCGCCGCTCGCTTGCTGGATGTTATGGAGGAGCGTGGCTACATCGGCCCTTCGCATGGTGCCAAGGCTCGAGAAATCTATGTGAACGATGTTCCGTCGGATGTTCCGGAGGAGCTCTAGCAGGAGTTTCCCGAGGAGGGGAGCTCTAGCAGGAGTTTCCCGAGGAGGGGAGATTTAATTCATGGTTTAGTTTACTTCTAGCTCCTCTACCCTTATCTCTAGTTTTGCTTGATCTTCTTTTTTTGCAAAATCTTGATGCATAATTCCATAAAGGTCGAATATTTTATCGTTCATTCTGACTTGTTCATCCTTGATGTCGCAGATATCACTCTTTATGCTTACTATGTCACCCTTTATGTCTTTTATGTCACCCTTTATGTCATATATCTCAATTTTTATCTCGTCTTTAAACTCAGTGAGCATGTCTTTCATGGCACTTTTTATTTGCACAAGCGTTATGGCGCCTTTGCGTTTTTGAATTGGAGTTTTTTTCTGTTTCATGATGGAAATTTAGGATAGTAAATGATTGCCGTGCTTGCAAGTAACTCATCTTGCAATGGCGGGGTATTCCTATTCTACCTCAACGTTTTAACATTTTTCTGACACCTTGAGGTTTATTTGAGCTTTAGTGTATGATAATTGCGATGAAACATCATATTTTGGTTACAGGAGGCGCAGGTTATATTGGTTCGCATGCCGTGAGGGCTCTTTTGACTGCTAGCTATGAGGTTACAGTTGTTGATTTTCTCAAGCGAGGACACCGTGAGTTCGTGCACCCAGATAGCCATTTCTTCGAGTGCGATATTGGTGATACGGCGATGATGAGAGGCATTTTTCAGCAACAGAAAGACGCAGGAAATCCTATTGATGCGGTAATGCATTTTGCGGGAAGAATCGAGGCGGGATTATCAGCGATTGAGCGAGATGATTTTTTCTACAATAATGTTGCCTGTGGAGAGCGTCTGCTTATGCTTTGCGAAGATTTTAATATCAAATATTTTGTTTTTTCTTCTACGGCAGCGGTATATGGAGAGCCGGAAGAAGTGCCAATCAAGGAAAATGCCGCCCTTCGACCGGTTAATTATTACGGTATGACGAAATTAGAGTTTGAGAAGAGATTGGAAATTGAGGCGAGCAAGCCAGAAAGAGGATTTTCTTATGTAGCACTCCGGTATTTCAACGCAGCCGGGGCTCACGAGAGTGCTGAAATTGGCGAGTGGCATCCACATGAATCACATCTCATTCCACGCGTATTACAGGCCGCAAAGGGTGAAATTAAACGTCTTGATATCTATGGAACGGACTATCCTACAAGGGATGGAACATGCGTGAGAGACTATGTTCACGTGCAGGACTTGGTCGATGCGCATTTATTGGCATTGGAATATCTTTTTGCCGGTGAAAAAAGTGATGTATTTAATTTGGGAAATGGAAATGGTTTTACCGTAAAAGAAGTTATTCGGGCAGCTGAGGAAATTACAGGGAAAACACTCAATGTTATTGAGGATCTCCGGAGGGAAGGGGATCCGGCCGTGCTGGTTGCCGATAGTACAAAAGCTCAATCTATACTTCATTGGATACCAAAACATCCGGACTTGAAGGATATTATTCAGTCTGCTTGGAAGTGGGAAAATAGGACTAAATAGAGGTTTTTACTTTTTCCAAAAGCATCGGAAACTCCTCGTATCCGTCGCGCTTCATGAAGTGTCCGGCGTTGTGGATCATAAAGAGTTCGGCGTTTTCGCCGAGTTGATGTTGATAGTATGGGCCTATTTCTGCGCTAATATAAGGGTCATTATCAGAAAAAATAAGGATAAATTTTTTGCAGTTTTTCTTAATTTTTTCAAAATTTAAAGGTGTAGTAAAATAATTTTTTATTTCTTCTGGATGTGAATCTTGGCTTGTGGATGCTACTATAATTGCCAAATCAATTGGATTTTTCCAGTTTTGTTCGAGCATTCGTAGCGCGAGGCTTCCGCCCAGGCTGTGGCCAATTATTACTCTTTTTTGCTTTGGAGATTCTTGTAAATTCCAAACATCAAGTAGCGCAGAAAGTTGTCCTGTGAGTTTTGGTTCGTCTGTATTTGGAAGGTTTGGTGCATCAACATCCCAATTCAATTTTTCGAGTTCGGTCTTTAACCATGGAAACCAGTTCCCTTGATTTGTTCCGCCGTAACCGTGAATGATGAGAGTTTTATTATTCATAATGAATTATTAGGCTTCTCCACCATGGCACTTCTTGTACTTTTTCCCGCTGCCACATGGGCAGGGCTCGTTCCTACCCGCAGCCGGTTCACTGATAATTGTTTGCGTCTGTGATCCAATAACGAGTGGTTGTCCGGAGGCGTCTTCTTTTGTTTTGTGCCCCGATAGAACGGATTCAATCTGTTCTTCGTTTGTCATGATATTTTTCGGTGGCTGTTCGGCTACTTGTTGCTGTGTGTTCACGGATATTTCCACTTTGAATAGGGTGTTCACGGTGTTGAATCTAATGTCAGCGAGAAGTTTTTCGAATGCGAGGAATCCTTCTTGTTTGTACTCGATTAACGGATCGCGTTGAGCATATCCACGAAGTGAGATCGCTTCACGTACGCTCGACATGTTTTCGATGTGTGCCATCCAGAGATCGTCCAAAATTCTTAAGCTAATACCATGTTCGACGTTTCTCATAATCTCATCGTTTGGAAGCTTTTTCTCACGTCGTTCGTATTCCTTGAAGAGAAATTCTTTCACTTTTTCTACGAGATCTTTGGTGCTATTCGCTTCGGCGATATCTGAAATGTCGAGTTCGATGCCATTTGTTCCATTGATCGCGTTAATTTCATGCACGATTCGTTCCATGTCCCAATCCGGCTTTTCTCTTCCTGCGGTGAAGTTCTCTGCCACCATTCGTGCCACTTCGCTGATACTCAACATGATGTCGGATTTAATATCTTTGCTCATGAGAATTTTTCTTCGACGACTGTAGATAATTTCTCGGTGCATGTTCATTACGTCATCGTACTGAACGAGATGTTTTCGAATGTCAAAGTGATGACCTTCAACTTTTTTCTGTGCGCTTTCGATGGCTTTGCTGATGAGGTTATTCTCGATTGGCATGTCTTCGGGAATGTTGAGGACATTCATCATTTTCTGTACTCGCTCGGAACCAAAGAGACGCATGAGATCATCTTCCATGGAAACAAAGAACTGACTCGTACCAGGGTCACCTTGACGTCCTGAACGACCTCGGAGTTGATTATCGATACGTCGGGACTCGTGACGTTCTGTGCCGAGCACGAAGAGGCCGCCGAGATCTACTACGCCTGCTCCAAGTTTGATATCCGTACCACGACCGGCCATGTTCGTAGCGATTGTAACTGCGCCGCGTTGACCTGCATTCTTCACGATATCCGCTTCTCTCGCATGATTTTTTGCATTCAAGACGTTGTGAGGAACGCCCTCCCTCTTGAGAAGTTCACTTAATAATTCTGACTGCTCGACTGAAATTGTACCAACTAATACCGGCTGACCTTTTTCGTTAAGCTCTTTAATTTTTACTACAGCAGCGAGGAATTTTCCTTTTTTATTTCTAAAAATAGCGTCTGAGTTGTCGGCACGTGTGACTTTTCTATGAGTTGGAATGATAATTGTTTCGAGTCCGTAAATCTGAAGGAATTCTTCTGCCTCTGTCGAGGCAGTGCCGGTCATACCGCCAAGCTTGTTGAAAAGTCTGAAGAAATTTTGAAGGGTTACCGTAGCCAATGTTCGACTCTCTCTCTTGATATCCACCCCTTCTTTTGCCTCGATTGCCTGATGAAGTCCATCGGAGTAGCGACGGCCCGCCATGAGACGTCCCGTGAACTCATCGACGATCATAATTTCTCCTTCCTTTACAACATAATCCACATCATTTCTGAATGCTGCGTGGGCCTTTAGCGCTTGCTCGAGGTGATGCACTTCGGTGAAACCCGCATCAGTATACATGTTATCAACATTAAGTAGTTTTTCTACTTTTGTAATTCCTACGTCAGTCAAAAATGCTGTTTTTACTTTTTCATCTAAAATATAATCTACGTCTTTTTCCAATTGGCGTACGAGTTGTGCGTATTTTATGTATTTTGAGGTTGATTCCTCTGCGGGAGCGGAGATAATCAATGGTGTTCTCGCTTCATCGATCAAGATCGAATCGACCTCGTCGATAATGGCATAATTCAGACCACGCTGTACCATATATTCCTTGTTGGTGGCCATGTTGTCACGAAGGTAATCGAACCCAAACTCGTTATTGGTTCCATAGGTAATATCTGCAGCATATGCGGCTTTTTTCGCATCATAATCCTGCCCGTGCCTGATTGATCCTACTGTTAAGCCGAGAAATTTGAAGAGCCCACCCATCCACTCTGAGTCACGTTGCGCGAGGTATTCATTGACGGTGACGACCCAGACGCCCTTTCCCGTGAGTGCATTTAGATACACGGCGAATGTCGAGACGAGCGTTTTACCTTCACCCGTTTTCATCTCGGCGATTTTTCCTTTGTGGAGAACGGTTCCACCGATAATCTGTACATCAAACGGGACCATGTCCCACTCGATTTCATTTCCAGAGACCTCCCACTTGTGGCCGACGAGCCTTCTACAGGCCGCTTTTACGAGCCCAAATGCTTCCGGCAGCATCACGTCCAATGGTGCTCCATCGGCGATTCTTGTTTTGAACTCCTCTGTCTTTTTTGCAAAATCATCATCTGACTTTAGTTCCTCCGTGAGTCGCTTTTCCCACATATTTACCTCTTCAACCATTGGGAGAATGGATCGAATTTCTTTTTCATTGGGGTCGCCGAGAATGGCAGTAATAATTTTTCGAAGCATCTTCAGTTTTGTTGAGTATGTAAGCCTGTTTAGCTTAGACTAAACTCGCCAAAATGTCCAATGGAAGCCTGGCTTACAAATCGGGGCTCATAGTCCCATTTGTTCATGAATTCCCTGCATAGCCTTGAGACAGATTGCTGCTACTTCCTCGACTGACATTCCCAGCATTGTTTGGGACTTCTCCACGATGCTACGATTTACGCCCCCGGCGAACTTCTTATCTTTCCATTTTTTTACTATAGATGAAACGCCCACATCCGCTAACTTCTTTGTCGGTTGCATAAGCGTCACCGCTACGATAAATCCAGTCATCGATTCGGTTACGTACAGTGCTTTTTCTAAAAGTGTCTCCGGTTCTATCTCTAGCATGTAGTTATGTTTTTTGATGGCGGTACGCATTTCTTCGTCCATATCTTCATGTTGTAACATGTCGTATCCTACGATGCCGTGTTTATGAAGCTCGTGTTTCGTGATGTCCAGATCAAGGTCGTGCAGTAGGCCAGTGATGCCCCAGCGGTCTTCATCTTCGTTGAATTTCTGTGCCAGGGCACGCATGAGCGCTTCCGTAGCGAGTAAATGCTTCTTGGTATTATCGGTGGTGACGTGTTGACTGATGAGTTCGAGAGCGTGTTCGTGTGTGATCATGGTGATGAATAATTATCGATATAAAGAGTGTAGCACTTATGCTTCTTGGGTTTCTATGACACTTTTCCAGAAGGTTTTCCATGCTTTTCTGCTTTTTTCTATGCCCGTTAGAACGCTTTGCTTATCTTCTTCTGAAGTGTTGTCTATGGCGGCCGAGACGTACATAGATGGCATATAGCCTGCGGAGAATGACATTCGCGCTTCTGGGAAAAGCCATGGATGGGTACGGCTCATGGGTCGTGCCGCGAGTTTATGTAAGTCTTCTTTCCCATATCCATGTATCATGAACGCGAAATCCGGAAACCGCGATAGCCAGTTGGTCATGGCTCCAAAACCTTCGGCTGGATTTCTCGCGATCATTTGCTGATGGGTTCTGAGAAGCTGTTCCACTCTCGGATCTTTGAAATCATGTGGTTGTAAGTCAAAATACTTACGAAATTCTCTGCGTAATACATGATGGGGTGGAACGGGAACCCCTTGAATGGTTCCATTATCTGTTTCGTCGTGGGTAATTTTTAACGATGCTACGTATAGGTTATCTTTCTTTTCTGGATTTTTTTCTTCCAGCGCTTTTGCTAACATCTTGAATAGTTCCGTTTCTTGCTCATCGACTTCTAGGCGAATATCGACGGCATCATTGATTTGTGATCGCGTGGTTCCTCGGATCAGAAAGAACTCCTTCATGGCTTCTAGTTCATCACTTCGGTCGTCTGTGGCTACCCATGGATTATATCCTGGGCCCTCTGAACTTTGTACATGAACCTGTAGCTGATTGCGTATGGTTCGCATGAAATCCTCTTGCGGCTTTGGAAGATCTGTTGATCTCATATGGTGGTTGTTAATATATACTGACCTTGTGTTTTACTCTTTACAGCATTGTTTTTCCCGTGTAAAACATATGATGTTAATATTTACTGACAACAAACTCTATGACGGCATTTACGGAGAGACTTATGAAATTAGGATTTTCAGAAAAAGAAGCGGTGGTGTATTTGGCGCTTCTCGAGCTCGGTCAGCAGCCGGCATCGGTTGTAGCACGGAAGACTGGGTTTCCTAGGCCGACGATACTTTTTCTTTGTGAGGGGTTAGTGAAGAGGGGATTTGTCAGGAAGTCTCGTCGTGGACGTGCACAGTTTTTTTATGCTGATCCAAGTGATTTGAAGAAAATCATTGAGACAGAAATGGTACAACAACAGGAGACACTTGATGAAATTCTCCCGCTTTTCAATGAGGTGCGCAGTCCGCTGACCTCGCCACCGCGTGTAACCTTCTTTGAGGGTATTGATGGCTGCAGAAAAGCATATTCTCTGCTACTAGAAAGCAAGACTGAGGTTTTAGAATTTGCGGCACATGAAGATTTGGTAAAAATGGGCGAGCCGTTTATGAAAAAATTTGTGGAGCAGCGCGTCAAACATGGTGTACATATCAGACCTATTTGTCGTAATACTTCACTCCATCGAATGTTTAAAAATCTTGATAAAAAGCAGCTAAGGAAGTTGCGCATGTTTCCCCAGTCTCAAGGGGAGCTCTACTCTTCGATCGATATGTTCGAAAACAAGGTTTTGCTTCTTAATCTGTATCATGATCCTTTTGCGATCCTGATCGAAAATAAGGAGTTTGCCGATACGCTTAGGACGATTCATGGTCTTGTATGGAGGTCGCTTACTGCTTAGATTATTCCTTGTATCCTCGTAGAACAATGAAAATAGTTTTGAAGAGAATTTTGATATCGAGATCGAGTGACCAGTTTTGGATGTAGTAGGTGTCGAGACGGATTTCTTCTTTGAAGTCGAGGTCGGAGCGGCCGGATGTTTGGGATATGCCGGTGAGGCCGGGTTTCACCTCGAGAACGAATTTTTCACTGGCAGTGTAGCGAGCGACTTCTTCGGGGAAGTGTGGGCGTGGTCCGACGAGACTCATATTACCAATCAATACATTCCATAATTGAGGGAGTTCATCGATAGAAAATCTTCGGAGAAATTTTCCTACACGGGTGACTCTAGGATCGTTTTTTATTTTTACGAGAGGGGAGTCTTTACGAATATTATGTTCTGCGAGTTTGTCGTATCGTAATTGATGCGTGTTTGGATACATCGTACGAAGTTTGTAGAATTTAAATGTTTTTCCGAACTGGCCTACGCGTAGCACGGGACTTCCGTTATCAAGTTTTGTGAAAAATATCGGTCCTGTTGAATCGAGCTTAATGGCTATGGCAGCTAGTATTATGATTGGTGTAGCAATGACTAATCCGAAAATTGATCCGATAATATCACATATGCGCTTGAGAATTTTCCCCCAACTGTCGAGTGGAGTAGGCTTGAGCTCAATGACCGGGATTCCACGAACGGTTGAGATTTCTATATTGGTTTTTTGCACTTCGAGGAGACTTGGGACAAAAGAGTACTTCACGTGATTTTGCCTACAGAGAGCGAGAATTTCAGGCCCCCTTCCGCTCATTTCTGAAGCTTGAATGATTTGTTCAATTTGAAATATATGAATTATTTTTTCTAAATTTTCCAATGTTCCAAGATATTTTTCACCATCATGTTGTTCTTTTTCTAAAATATATCCGATGAATTTGTAGTCGAGATGCTTCTGAATTTTCTTGGTAAAATCTTTTGCAAATGCTCCTTCGCCAATAATGGCTACGCGGTATTGCCCTATCCCTCTGCGGAAAAGTGCCTGTCTGATGTAATGAATAATAATGCGATAGACGGAGAGAAAGAGTGCCGTCAATATGGTTGCATATACGAGAACGAGACGCGAGAAGGGGAATGTTCGTATGACAAAATAATAGGCGATGATGACCATCATCCATGAAAATATGACGAAGAGAAGCTTCGCCAGTTCGCGTGATAATGCGCGATAGGTTTTCATGATGTACATCTGATTCATGGCAAAAATACCTACCAAAAGTGCGGCACTTTTGAGAGTGAAGTAGAAAAATGCCGTCGAGTTTGGAAGCGTAGTTATATCAAATGGAGTCTGAATGGAGGGGAGAAGGCTTGGAATGGTTCTGAGCTTGAGAGCTACATAAAACGCCGCTATGGTGAGCAGAAAATCGAGGGGGACTTTGATAATGCCGAAGAAGAGACGAATGGGTTTCATGCGTCGTAATGGTAATGGAAAACCGTAAGAAATGGAAGTTTTCAAGTGCTGGAATGCTCCTTATAAGCCGAGTTCTGTGAGATGTTGCCATCCGATGATTATCTCTCTAGGCGTGCCCTCGCGGACACGCTCATGCAGTGGAGAAGAGGAGGACGGTCGGAACCGACGTTTGGAGCACTTGCGTACACGTATCCTTTCTTCCCAGCCACCTTGCACCACCTAGGGTTTGCCACTTCGGGTATGTTGCCCTGAAACCAGAGTCCCCATAGCCCAAATCCCGACTTGATCGGGCTTTTCACCTTTCAAAGCTCGCCGTTGCCGGCTCGCTCCTAGTATTGTCTCTGTGGTACTTTCCCTTGCCCATACGTTACCGTAGAGCCGGCAGGCGTTACCTGCTAAGCGTTCCGATGGTGCTCGGACTTTCCTCTAGACACGCAGCGTAGCGAAGTGTCCTTGTATCCGTTTTTTCCAGAGAGGGGAACGGGAACAAGCGCATTTCGCTACGCTTCATGCGTAGCAATCATCAAAGAACATTCCAGCTAGAGGATTATGGCATAATATGTGCCCGGGCACAAGCTAGAACATAAGATTGGCTTTGTGGAAGGGTGATTCGCGCGAATCGTGCGGACTAACATGGTTCCTCTTTCCAAGGAGGTGTATATACAAAATGTATACAAACATATACACAAACAGTATACAAAACGTATACCACTCTCAAAAAAAGAAATCATTTGCAGGGTCTCTAAAAAATGAAGTTAGAGAGTTTTTTTGTGATTCACATTCATTCTACTTCGCGAACTTGTTGTAGAGCCAGGCCAGCAGTGCGCCACCTATGGCGCCATCGATGAAGCCGGCTATAAGTCCGATGAAAGCTCCGCCTATGGTTATGTCAAACCAAGGATAGAAACCTACAAAGAGTTGGAGCATGTTTGAGCCCCATTCCAATCCGAGAAGTGCTATCAGAAGTGTCCAAAGGAAGAGGCAAACACCCCAAAGAATACCCATGGAAAGCGCAAGACCTTTTACGGAAAGTTTCATAGAGAATGAGAATTATGAAATACTTATCTCTATAAGACCATATATTTTGTATGAAGGCAAATAATGCCTATTGCTCCATCTGCTTCTTGATTTTTGCGTATTCCACAGAGAAGAATTGGACAGCATTGAGGCATTCGAGGGCTTTTTCGTTGTCTGGGTCGAGGACGAGGACTTTTTTGAACATGAGTCCGGCGCGGTCGAAGTTTTTTTCGTTCATATAGAGGACGCCGAGGTCCGTGAGAATGAGGGTGTCTTCAGAGGCGAGGTTCAAGGATCGCTCTAACAAGATCAATCCACGTTTTTTCTGGCCGTCGTGATACATACTCCAGCCAAGACATCGGAGAATTTCGGGGTGGTTTGGAAAAAGTTCATCGGATCGTTCGAGATAATCGATTGAGACTTTCCACTTTCCCATACAGGAATATACAAAACCCATGAGGTAGTTGGCGTTTGGACTTGCCGGATCGAGAATCATAGCTCGGTCAAGTGCGCGCTTCGCCTTTTGATATTCACGAAGTGTTAGATAATTGTCGGCGATTTCTTCATATGCTTCCGTAGCATCAAGATCGTAGTGCAAAATACTTTCACAAATCTTGATAGCCTCCTGATGTTGGCCATGTTGCTTTTTCTTTTCTGCTTCTTCGAGGAGTACGTTCACCTGCGTATTCGTATCGTACATAGGATTTGTTTGTTTTATTTTTTATTTTTACGTATCAGAGTAGTATAGCAGATTTAGCTTTGTATTTCAAGGCTATATACCATCCCTAGGTTCTTTGATAATTTATGGTTTTTAGGGCTTGTTTAGCGAGGTTTATGTAGCTATTTCGGTCTAGATGCGCGCCCGATGACCGTTTTATTCCAGACTCTTTTACGATTTTATGAGAGTCAATTATTTGAATTACGCCTTTGGACGCTTGTTCCGATAGCCATGCGTTATATTGATTACTTACTGAATTATCCGGAGTTTCAGGTCGAATCATTAATGTTCCTACATATATAGGTGCCGATGTATTGAATGTACGAATAGTAGATATAAGTTTTTCAAGTGATGATTGCATTTTTTGAAGGGAGTACTTTGAGGCGATATTGTTACCTCCACACTGGAGCACAATGGCATCGGCTGTTTTTAATTTTTCTCTTCCGCTTAGGACACGTTTTTTTCTGTTTTCAATAAATGAGGCCGATTCTTTTTTGTAAAAGTCGTCTACTTTTGACGGGTTTTCTAGCGTTCCCGCAATGGTTTCCATTTTCATACTTCGTAAATCAATAGCGTCAATTCCTTGGCTGCGGAGGTAATAACTTCCCATTCCTTCCATTTGGGAATCTCCGATGAATACAGGCTGATGTGATATTCCAACTTCTCTTTTTTCTGCAGCTTTTGTCGGAACAACAGGTGGTTTTCCTATTTCCCTTTTGAGATCTTTTGCACTCTTTTTCGATGTTTCTATAGCCACTTTTGCTTTTTCCCCTTCCTTCTCCTCTACGGCATCCATTCTTTGTGCTTGTTCGGGGCTTGTATCCATTATATCTTCGTATGCGATAGTGAGTTTGGTACCGGTGTGACTTGCCAAATATTTTTTATTTTCTGATCGATACTCTCGTCCGTTTGGTCCGATGGCCCTGCTTCCTGTTGTTGTTTCTGCACCTTGTTTTCTTTCAAAGGTGGCCTTTTTTATGTTTGGAGGTAGGATATCTCCGGCTCCGATAGCTCGTTTTTCCGCGAAGGTGAGGTCGCCGAAGTCGAGAGTAATCTCCATACTCTTTTCGCCGAATTCAATTTTTTTCCCAATGGTAGCGAGAAGTTTTATTTTATCTATACCGCGAAGTTGTGTTTTTTTATCGATGCTTGAAAGTTTTTTATCCTCATCTATTTTTTTAATTTCATCGTGAATTTCTTTTTCTTTTGTCGGATTTTTACGAATCTCTATGACTTTGTTGATGAATTCACGAAAGCTTCCGCTTTTGAGTGCGGGAATGGTATCAAGTTTTTCGATTCCCTTGAGACCAGGAATTTCCATTGGTCTGGTTGTGCCTACTGTCTCAGCTCCCATATTGCAAATTTGATATAATGTATCTTGGTATTGTACCATAGATTCGGCTTTGATGGAAGGGTTCGTGTTGTATATTTATGAGTTATTATTTCTTTTGTTTTCGTATTTCCAAAGCAAGCATCTCGTTTTTTCCTCTTATTTCGTAATGAATATGCGATTGTGGAAAATATTTCCTGAGATCCTCGAGAATGCTCATGAGTAGGTCCAGATGATTCTGTAGCCAACAGGAAAGCGGAGCCACGCTGAGTAACCCTCCGTCTTTTAGCTTGGCAATTGCGCAATATACATATTGTTCTAAGGCTGGTGTTATTTTGTCTTTTGGTAGATGCTGAATGATTTGCTGCCTATCTCCTGTTGTGTAATAGAATTCTCCCAACGTATCGATAATGATATCAAACTCGGGGTAATTTGATAATTCTGAAATAGATCTCCATTTGAGATACGTCTTGCGCAGTGGTGTTTGTATTTTTTGAGTTCTTCTGTATTGGAGTGCGTTTCCTTTTCGTAATCCTGTCGTATATACTGTTATATTGTCTTGAAATTTTTCGCAGAGATTGTCTGCGTATATTCCTGCGCCACCGCCAACGTCTAACACTTTTATTTTGTGTCCATGTTGTCTTGCCGCTAATCTTTTTTCAATTTCTGCGTAGATTGATTTTCCGTGAATCGTGGCTACGCCTAAAAATAATATATTTGTGATTATTTCATTTTCTTCTCGACGCTGAACACCGTAACGATAGATTTCTCCGTATTTACGTTCATGTTTTAGACTTTGGGATTGCCAAACAGTCACCATTTTTCGATGATCTTCCGGTGTTAAGAAATGATCTCCATGTTCCGGCGTGTTCATAGCGCTACTATTCGATGATATTCAAAGTTTGGAGCTTGTAATCCATACTTTGCGTATGGTGTACCTGCGGTCATGTTATCGTGTAATGTTCTCTCGCTTTGTTCTATTTTCTGATTATTCATGAGGCGAGCGAATGTTATGGAGAGCCACTGTGAAAGTGATTGCATCTGCATTTCTGAATCTCGCTTATTGCCTGAGGATGTTTCCATTTTTCGCTGAAGTCCATCGGTAATATTATAGAAAAATATCTTTGCATCACCTTGAATTCTTTGCATCATTGGTACGTCATTTTGATCAAGCGTACCTTGTGTGTTGACGGGAATCATCACGTTCGGTGTTCCAAAAGTTTTTCGAAGTGCAGCGAGAAGAAGTGCCGTTTTGTATCCTTCGGAGTTTTTGTTTTCGATGGTGTTATCTAAACTTTCGTCGCGTGTAACTTCTTCGGTATAGTTTTTGAAATGTTTTCCTTCTTTGAAATCGTGGCTCAAAAGACTCTTTATTTCCCCTGCCGATGGGTGCCAATATTTTGCTAATATATCACTAAAATCCACTCCGATACTCGTGGCGCCTATTGTATTCATGTTTCGAGCGAGTTGCTTGAGTTTACCATAATCTTGCGTGTAGGGAAGCGATGCTTCACGAACCATTTCCGTGAGCTCTTCTCCCATGGCCTTGGCATCTTCAACATTAAGCCCAAGCATTGTTCCTAATTCCTGTAATTGATCTGCTCGAACCGTAACGCGCTCATTGAGATTAAACCCCCGTACTCTTTCTTCTAATTTTGCTCCAAGTCCCATGGTGGCGTCGATTTTACCCATGACTGCACGAATGCTGTCTCTGTATGCGTCACTCCATTCCTTGAAACCCATGCCTGCGGGAATGAGAGGATGGCGGGGTTTTTGTTTTGTGTGGAGATAAAATGAAGATGCATATTTACGAAGGAATGTGAGTAATTCAGGTGCTATGCTTTTTCCTTTGATTACATCTTTTGCGGCTGTTGTTATTTCTTCTGCGGTGAATGTTATTTCCGGATGGAGCGCCAGGTATTCACTGAGATTTTCATCGAAACATTTCTTATCAATTAATTGTAGTTGCTGCTGGATGGTACTTTCAATGTTATTTGCTTCACCTGTTTGCGACTCATCCAGATCGGTGTGGTGAGTAGTGTCTGCCGGGTTGTTCATAAAATGTTGGATTACGATAAAATATAAACCATCACCGTTAGGTCTCGTTTTATACCTTTTGTGGTTGTTTTGTCAATGTTTTTCGTTTTCTGAAAGCTTCCAGGCTCTTGTTCTGAATTTTAGAGATCGCAGTAGGTTTTGAGATATTTGAGGAGTTCGGGCGCGAGCTCGGGACGAGCGAGCGCAAAGTCGATAGTGGCCTTGATCAGGCCGAGTTTGTCGCCGGTGTCATAATGACGACCTTCGACTTCATAACCATAGAGGGATTGTGTTTTGCCGAGTTCGAGGAGACCATCGATCAAACGGAGCTCGCTGTCATGACTTGGGCGGGCACGTAGGAGGGCCGGGATGATTTCCGGAGTCAAAATGTACTTACCGATGATGGCGAGGTTGGAAGGGGCATCTGCGGGCTGTGGTTTCTCTACGAGCGTATTGATGAGGTGGAGACGAGTATTCGTAATGGAAGAGTCTTCTTTGGTTCCGATAACTCCATAGAGATGGGTTTTTTCTTTCTCTATTTGTTCGAGGGCGATAACGCAGGATTTTTTTTCATAAAATATATCCAAAAGCTGTTTCGTGGCGGGAATTTTGTGATTGATAATGTCATCACCGAAGAGAACGACAAACGGATCGTTCCCGATCACTTCTTTGGCGCAGAGAATAGCATCACCGTCGCCTTTTGGTTCGGCCTGACGAACATAGATGAATTTGGCGAGTCGGGAGATTTTGCGAATGTCTTTCAGGAGATTGTGTTTTCCTTTTTCTACCAGGTTGTGTTCGAGCTCCCATGATGAGTCGAAGTGATCCTCGATGGCGCGTTTGCCACGACCGGTGACGATGATGATTTCGGTGATTCCGGAGTCGACCGCTTCTTCCACAAGGTATTGAATTACCGGCTTATCGACAATGGGTAACATCTCTTTCGGTTGAGATTTTGTGGCAGGGAGAAAGCGTGTTCCGAAGCCCGCGGCAGGAAAGACAGCTTTCGTAATTTTAGGAATTTTTTGAGACATATGCGAAGAAGTGGTTTGGATATTATCCCTTGATTCTGATGACTTTCGTTTGAAGTTTTTCAGTTCGTGGAATGGTAATTTTGAGAATACCGTTTTTGAATGAGGCGGCTATTTTGCTTGCGTCGGCGCTAGCCGGCAAGACGATTGAACGGGAGAAATCTCCCCAGAAGCATTCTTTTGTTAGATAATCTTTTTCATCCACTTTGATTTCGAGATGACGTTTTCCTTTTATAGTTAGCACTTCGTCAGTTACAGAGATGTTCAAATCATCTTCGGATACACCGGCGACAGGGGAGAGAATAACGATTTCATCGTCAGTCTGATAAATGTCGAGAGCGAGCTCGCCTTCTTGGTCGTCGTAGTTTCCAATTGGTTGTGATTTTGCCATAAAAAATTTATTTAGCGGATTTTTTTGGGAAAAATTTTACAAATTCTTCTCGAGAGAGAGATTCTTTTTCGAGGAGTTCTTCGGCGATCTTTTTCATGATATCTTTGTTTTTTGTGATCGTGTCTTTGGCTCGTTTATAAGCGGCATCAATATATTCCGTGATGCACTTGTCGATTTGAGTAGCTCTTTCTTCGGAGTAGTTTTTGGTGTGACCTAGGTCGCGACCGATGAATACTTCATGATTTTTTTCGCCATAAATAACCTGGCCCATGTCACTCATGCCGTATTCGGTTACCATGCGACGTGCGATGCCTGTTGCTTTTTCCAGATCGTTGGATGCGCCGGTAGTGACATCATTAAAGAAGACTTCTTCAGCGCAGTATCCTCCCAGGAGCGATGCCATCTCGTCTTCAAATTTTGCCTTGGAATAGAGATGTTTGTCTTCATCCGGAACAAACCAGGTGACGCCGAGAGCCATGCCTCGAGAAATGATAGATACCTTTTGAACCGGATCGCAGTGTTCGGTCATATGGCCGACGACAGCGTGACCGACTTCATGGTAGGCGGTGATTTTCTTTTCTTGGTCGTTGAGGACGCGAGACTTGCGTTCCGGGCCCATAACGACTTTCTCAATGGACTTCTCGAGATCTTCCATGTGGACCTTTTTTCTTGTGTTTCGTGCGGCAAGGATCGCGGCCTCGTTCATGAGGTTTTCTAGATCAGCGCCGGAGAATCCTGGAGTATGTTTTGCAATTTTTTCCAAATTAACGTCGTCAGTTAATGGCTTGTTCCGGCCGTGAACGGCGAGAATCTTGATTCGATCCTGGAGGTCGGGGAGGTCGACAACGACACGTCGATCGAAGCGGCCTGGGCGTAGCAACGCCGGGTCGAGAATGTCCGGTCGGTTTGTGGCGGCCATGACGATAACGTTCGTATCTTTTTCGAAACCGTCCATCTCTGTAAGAATTTGATTCAGTGTCTGTTCACGTTCGTCATGGCCGCCACCCATTCCGGCTCCACGATGTCTGCCTACCGCATCAATTTCATCAATAAAAATAATACATGGTGCGTTGCGCGCCGCTTTCTTGAACAAATCTCGTACTCTCGATGCTCCTACACCCACGAACATTTCTACGAACTCTGATCCTGATATAGAGAAAAATGGAACATCTGCTTCACCGGCTACCGCTCTTGCCAGCAAAGTCTTACCGGTTCCCGGCTGACCTACGAGCAATACGCCTTTTGGAATTTTGGCACCAATCTCCAGGTATTTCGCAGGATTTTTCAAGAAATCCACAATTTCTACAAGTTCCTGTTTTGCTTCTTCGGCTCCTGCCACATCCTCAAATGTTGTTTTGCTTTTTTCTTTATCGTATAATTTTGCTCGGCTCTTTCCGAATGACATAGCCTGATTATTGCTTCCCTGTGCTTGTTTCATCATATAAGCGAGTACCCCTACTATGAGTAAAATAGGAAAAGCACTCATGAAAATGTTTAACCAGAAATCTCCTGAATCTGTTGGAATTACTTCAATACCGATTTTGGCGATATCATCTTTGCTCATGCCGGACTTTTCCAGAACATCCATAATAGATGCATCTCCATCTTTGTAGGCATACTCCTTGGTTCCATCAGTACGGGTAATGTCTAGACGTGTTTTTACGACATTAATTGATTCTATCTCGCCCTTTTTCGCTTCCTCAATGACGGTGTTTAGCGCTATTTTCGTCATGGGTGCCTCTGCCTTGCTCCACATGAGAAATCCGGCGCTTACTACGAGCGCAATAATAATTAAATAAAGGAAGCTGTTTTGTCGCTTCTGCGGGCCTTTTGTGTCGTTCATGTTTGTATCGTTCATAGGTGTGTGTGGAAAATATGTTACGTACCAAGATCGTGCATAAGTGTATCTTTTTTACCCTTCATTCTCAAGAATCTGTATCTCAATAACAGGAAATTCGAAGAGTTTTGGATCTGCCCCTTTATCTATTCTCAGGCTTCCGACGGCTACAATGTTTCCTTCGTGGTCGATAATGATGGGAATGTTTTTTCTCGCTTCGCGTCGAATTTTCTTGTCGACAAAAAAGTCTTGTACCTTCTTGCTTCCTTCCATGCCTGCCGGATGAAACCGATCGCCATCTTTGAAACTTCGGATAAAATACTCGGAATCCGGATTTTTTAAACTAATATAGACGGTATTTTTTTTCGTCTTTTTTGGAATCTTATTGTGGATGCGCGTGATGATTTTTCCACCCGGATACGAAATGCTACCAGGTAGCGGTAATTGTATTTTTTCCTCAGGCAGTAGCGGTTTTTCTGTTGTCTTTTCTTTCTGAAAATGTGCTTTGCCGTAGGCGATACTTAGGCTCAATCGATTACCGAGAATTTTTTCTGTTCCAGTTTTGTCTTTTTGAATCAGATCGAGAAAGTCTTGAATCTGGTCAGCGCTTAGCTGTTCGGTTGATCCATGAAACATTTCGTAAATCCACTGAATAACGCTTTTTTGTAATGTCGGCATGAGTCCCTTGAGTGGACCAATGGGGCACTCAACTTCCACCGCGTTCATCTGGCAAAACTGCTTTACAAAATCAATCGCGAAGAAGGTGAGCATTTCGTCGATTTCCGTGAAGTAGAAGCTTTTTTCATGAAACGCATTACGAAAGCTTGGATTAATTTTTTCAATTTCGGGAATGATGATATTTCGGATTCGGTTACGCGTAAATTCTGAATCCAGATTGGTCTTGTCGATTCTATACGTCACTTTATTTTTTGCGCAATATTCCAGTAGCTCGTCTTTTGAGAAATCAAGAAGAGGACGGAGCATCTCTCGACTGTACATAGACATTCCTGAGAGGCCTTTTACGCTGGCTCCACGAATGAGATTGAATAGCATCGTTTCAACATTATCGTCACGATGGTGTGCCGTCATGACGTACTCGGCACCATATTGTTCCTTTAATCGATAAAAGAATGTTTTTCTGATTTGTCTGCCGGCTTCTTCGAGCGAAAGCTTTTGAGTAGAGCTGTATTTTTTCACGTTTACCTGCTCTACCTCATATGCGAGATTGTATTTCTTGCACGTTTTTTGTACGAGCTTTTCATCCAGATCGCTTTCTTTCCCTCGAAGTTCATGATTGACATGGGCTACGATGAGATTGAGGGGATAATTGATTGATATTTTCTTCAACACGGAAAGTAGCACCATTGAGTCAGGTCCACCGGAAACTCCTACAATAAGCGTGGTATTTTCCGGGCAGTAGTGCTTGATGATTTCCTCAACGGTGTTCTCAAGGACAGTAGTGATGGATGAATTTTTTTTCATGAAGGGTCTGTTGTGAGAGAACTAGGAGAGAATGGCTAGCTTTGGATTGGCGTTTATAAGAGAAATGAGTCGATCGATATTGTCATCTTTTGCCGCCTTGTTGGGTATGATTTTGCCACAGGTCAGGCATCGATGGGTGATAATATAGCTTGATTTTCTTCCGAGGGAGACCGTCGCGGGTTCCATGAGACCTTTGCATGTAGCTTCACGGTCGCCTGGAATTTCTTGGTCGACGTGAAGTGAATAGAGACAGTTTGGACAGTGATTCCGTTCTATTCCTGGCCGGAACTCTGTCATTATTCCGCAGTGGATGCAGGTAAACGACTCCTTTCTCGAGATCAAATTTTTACTCATAAGCGCGCCTGAGTCTAACCCTTTTTTGCTGTTCAGTCTACCTTTATTTCGGATTGCGATTCTGTTAGGATGTTGTGGCTTTATGTCAAAAAACTTCTTTATTACTACTTCAATTGCCTATGTGAACTCTGTTCCGCATATCGGCTTTGCGATGGAGCTCGTCCAAGCTGACGTACTGGCACGTTATCACCGTCTAAAAGGTGAAAAAGTTTTTTTCGAGACCGGTACGGACGAACATGGTATCAAAATCTATCGAACGGCCGCTGAACAGGGGATTACTCCCCAAGAGATGGTCGACGCTAATGCTGCACGATTTCAGGCACTTACTTCAGCTTTGGATATTAGTCAGGATTATTTCATCCGAACGACGAATCCAGATCATCAACGGGGAGCTCAGAAGCTTTGGAAAAAGATGCTTGCTCAGGGTGATATTTACAAGGGTACATATGAGGGTCTTTATTGTATTGGCTGCGAGTCCTATGTTCCTGAAAAAGACCTCGTCGAGGGCAACTGTGCCATTCATAAAAAAGCTCCTGAATTTCTGAAGGAAGAAAATTACTTTTTCAAACTTTCCAAGTATTCTACCAAAATTCGTGAACTCATTCAGTCCGATACGCTGAAAATTGTTCCAGAGGCACGCAAAAATGAAATTTTAAATATTATTGGTGAGGGTCTTCCGGATGTCAGTTTCTCTCGACCTCAACAGATGCTTCCATGGGGTGTCCCCGTTCCTGATGATGAGACTCAGGTGATGTACGTCTGGTGTGACGCGCTTTCAAACTATATCACGGGTATTGGATATGAGGAGGAAAATGAAACCTTCAAAAGTTTCTGGCCTGCCGATGTTCATTTGATCGGAAAAGATATTCTCCGATTCCACGCCGGCATCTGGATTGGTATGTTACTTTCCGCTGAGCTCGCCGTCCCTAAGCAAATTTACGTACACGGATTTATTACCTCTAATGGACAAAAAATGAGCAAGTCTATTGGTAACGTCGTTGATCCTTTTGGGTATATTGATGAATTTGGCATTGATCCGGTTCGATATTATTTATTAAAAGAAATTTCTACTACCGATGATGGCGATTTTTCTCGTGACCGATTTACGGGTGTGTATAGTTCTGATTTGGGAAATAACTTTGGCAATTTAGTCTATCGAGTTTTTTCTATGAATGAGAAATATTTCGAGGGGCGCGTGGCGAAGAAAGTTATGGATGATCCTGTTGGCTTGGTCGAAGCGATAAATTCCCTAAGTGGATTTATAGAAATGTACCATCGTGCCATTGATAAATTTGATTTAAAGGCTGCTTTAGAGATTACTTGGATACTCGTAAATATTGGAAATGAATACGTAGACAGGACAAAACCTTGGGCACTGGCAAAAGTTGACCAAGAAGAGCTTGCTGCTGTTATGTATCGCTTGCTCGAACTGGTGAGAATTATTGGAGTAATGTTGGTACCGTTCTTGCCTAGTACTTCAGAAAAACTTCTTGTTCAGTTCGGTGAAAGTGGTGCGATTGGTGATTTATCCCGCGCCCTCACGTGGGGAGGACTCATCGAAGGATCCGTTTTGGTTAAAGGCGGAGTGTTGTTCCCGAGGCTGGAGGAGAAGGCGGCGTAGTTTTCCGCGTTTCAGTTCCATTTTTAGTCTTCCATTTCACGGATGAATTGTCGTACTCCCTCGTCGAAAATATGAGGATTGCTTAAGAGTTTTCTTTTTTCCGGAGAAAGATTTTCATCGGTCGTGATGTTGTTTGCTGTTTTTGTGATGCCTTGATGGATGTTGAAATCCGGCTTCTGATTTGTTGGTGGATTTGTATTAATCCCTTGATGCATTTTATAAAATTTCATTAGATACCGAATAAATTCAGATTTATTGGTGTAACCCTCATGTTCCATGAGCATTTGTAATTCCTTCTCTTGTATCTCATTTATTTTAATATGAATTAATTTCATCATTGGCGTGAATTATGAAATACATAAGCGCGACTTAATCGTCTTCATTAATTTAGATGGGTGTATACAAAGTATATACAAAATAGTATACAAAGAGTATACGAAACGTATACTGTGTATTTTTTGAGACTTACTAACTGCGTTGATTTATTTAAAACCTGGCGTGAAACTAGGTTTTCCTGTTAGTGGCGAGCCAATCCCGTCGTCTCCTGGTTTTAGCGTTTCGTATATTGCCGGTTTGGCATCTGCTGCTGCTTTTGCTGCTTCTGCTGCTGCCTCTTTCGCCGCTCGCGCATCATCCATTGCTTTTGCTGTTGCATTGGTTTTTTCTTGGAACTTTGCTTCGGTCGCTACTGCATCGATCTCTGTTTTTGCTTTGATTGCTTCTGGAGAATTATTTTTCGCTTTATAATCTGCGCATGACATGGATGTTCCGTAAGTACTTAATGACTGAAATTCGCATTCAGCTTCATTATATTGTGCGCATGACATTTTTTCGCCATAAGTTTCTAATGATTTTTGCTGGCATATTGCCTCCGCTCCTTGATTTATTTGTGTTGGCAGTGCCGCATCCGTTGCGCTTTGTAGTCCCACGACAGGCTGCATCATGATACGGACGATGACATAGGCGAACATGACGAGGACAAGTCCGAGAATGGACCAGGTGAGCTCACGTTTGGCGCCTTCCAATTTGCTGTCTTCACCCATGGCGAAGGCGTAGTCGGCGCCGGCACGCGCGAGAAAGAGAACGGCGAGAGGTGCCGCGAAGAAGAGAAGTAAATTGGCCATGTATTGCAGAACGATATTTGCGCCTGTGACGGCGCCATCTTGTCCACTCGTTGTCACCTGCTGCGTGATTGTTTTGTTTAATTCCTGAAGTGGCACATTTTTTGGCATCAGATCACTAGGAATGCCGATAGCAGCTTGTACTGTTACGACAAACATAATACTGAGAACGAGTGATGTGAGGATTTTTTTAATCATGATTTGACTATTGGAGCGGTTTAATGAGTGTGATTCCTTTTACGATCGCGTATGAGGCGGCAATAATGAGATCACCGACGATGACAAATATAATAATGGTTCTCGCTTTTGTTATGCGGCCTTCTTCTCCTTCTGAGAAGACGAAGAGTCCACCTGACACTACGATTCCGACAAAGGTCATTACGACGGCGACTCCCGTGAGAATATTGATAACCGTGGCAAATATGTCACTAAAAGTTGATTCCTTTTTGGAGCTAACGGCTGCGGTTAGGTCCTGGAGTTTCTCTGTGCCTTTTACATTCTGAATTTTGAAGATTTGATTCATTTTACATGTTGCCTTGTTGGCATCAGATGTTTCTGTCGCACAGGGGTCTACTATGGGGGCTGCTATAGGTGCGGTTGTTCCTCCTGCTGTTGAAGATGTCTGTGGCGTGGCTGCCGATGGAGCACCTGTAGTCGTGGGAATTTTAGGGTCTCCATAATCTATTTTGTCTGATTCTGGACTTTTTAGATCTCTGTATGTGCACATTGAGCTCTTTCCATCCTCGGCAAAAATTCTAGATGATATTAAAAATTTAGTTGTATCGACGTTCTCACATGGAGTTGGTCCATAAAGGGTGGTTCCTGCCGCCATTACCATTGGCACAATCAACATCTGTGCTCCGATGATGAGCGTGAGAATACTGACCGAGGTGATATTATTTTTGTTTTTCATTATCCTATTTTAAGTTTAAGGATGATTGAGACGAATGCGTACGATAGCATGGTTATGACAAGTCCGATGAGGGCCCACATGATGATTTTTTTGGCCTTGCCGGTTTGAGTTTCGTCACCAAATGTTGAGACGTAGAGTACGCCGCCATAGACGAGCGCGACGAATGCCATTGTTCCGGCGAAGCCTATGGAAAATACGGTAACGAATGGAATTACTACGGTCACGCCATATCCTCCCGTTGCACTTCCTCCTGAGGTTCTATAGAGAGCCTGCTGTTCTTCTGATGGTCCTGATAGTGTTTTTGGTTTTGGCAGAATGGCCTGCCCGTAGGCGGCAGTGGCTGATAACAGCCATATTCCGAGAGTGAGAGCGATGATGATTTTGGTGAATTTTTTCATGGGTTTAATCGGCTGGGGGTGTTGCATCTATTTTTACTTGCTGGGGGGCACCCAATGGAATCTCGCTTGATGGGGAGGCGGCGGCTGGAACTGCCGGTGCGCTTGCGGCTGGGACTGGGGTTGACGGAGCTGTGGCGACGGGAGATGTAACCGGTGCCGTAGTTGCCGGGACTGTATAATCCGGTGCTTTAAAGAATGTTGGATTGATTATATAGAGGAGTCCTGATGCGAAGAAGAGAAGTACGATGCCGCCGATGGCTTGTAGAATGCGTTTTTTCCCGGCCGTTATCGCTTCGGACTCGCCTTGGGCTGTGATGATTTGCAAACCACTGACGATCATAATCAATACGGCAATGACGCCAACAATGCCCGCTACCCAGCGGTAAATTAGACTTACATATACATTAATTACGCCTATGCCTCCTTGGCTGAGAGGCGACATGATTATCGTAACTTCCTGGCAATCATAGTAATTTCCATTTGATTGCTGGCCGTATCCTTCAGTAATGAGGTTCTCCCCCGGGCATTCTTTTATAAGATACTGATCTGTTTTTTGCTGCGTGCTTGAACCTGATACTTGCAGATTAAGAATCTGTGTAAAGCGAAAACATCGTTTGGTTATGGTGCCATCTCCATTATCAATAATTCCCGTTTTGCCATCTTTACCTACCTTGTCGTAGGCAGCTCTATCCTCCGGTGAGTCGAGAGGAGTTTCCAACACAGTCGTGATATAATTTAATTTTTCTTCTGCAGTCAGGCAAAGGCCTGATTCTGCCTTTTTTAGTATATCTGGAAATAGATCTGTCGTACGCTTATCTTCAGTTATCAGATCTATTTGATTTTTCCCGATTGTTTCTTCTGCTGTTTTTGCTGCTTTTTCAGCTGCTGTTTGCGCAAAAGCCATTCCCGGCACGAGAAGTGTCATGATGGAGAATATTGTCAGAAGTAGGATGGCGAGACGTTTCATATTTTGAGTTTTAAGCGAGGGCGGATTGAATAACGTTGACGATAGCGAATGATAGGAGTGCCGCGAGAATGCCGAGAATTGAGTAAAGCATCATTGTTTTACCCTTGTTAACCCATGCTTCATCTCCATGGTTGGTGATCATGAATATACCGGCGATCACGAGTGTAAGCATTGCAAGTGAGCCGATGAGCATAATGAGAATATCGATTACTCGCATAAGCGTGCCGACAATTACGCCGTATTTTGCATAGTCTTTGTTTTGAAAAATGGCTGATCCTGATTTTTGTCCTCCTGACGTAAGTGTCAGCGCATTGAGATTTAGTTTGAATCCGGTACCTCTGAGGTTTTTTTCCGCAACAGCTTTTTCCCCACAGCTTTTGTATCCTGCTGCTATGCATATATTTTCCAGTTTTTGATTGAACGCGGCGCAACCCATTTCTTCTCCAAACTGATCTTTTGAGGCGCTTTTGCAGGCTGAGTCTTCTTCCGCCGCGGCATCGGCTGCCGTTTTTGCATCTGCTGCGGCAGCTTTTTCTGCCGGTGTTGCATTAAGTCTTGTATATTCAGCACATGATGTTTTGTAAGCAGTTTGACAATATTGTTCTTTCTTTGCGGCATCATCAGCTGCTTGTTCAGCGGGAGTGAAGTTTTTTTGCCTATATTCATCGCATGACATTTCGTAAGCAGTTTGGCAGTATTGCTCTTCCTTAGCAGTTGCAGAGATTGCAATGCTTGGGATTGAAAATGTAATAAGGAGACCTAACGAAATAATTTTTATTTTTGTTTTCATATTGCTGTATTACATTTCAAACTCAGGTGGAATATTGGCTTGGGCGTCTTCTTCGGTGATGAGGTCGGCGGAAAGCATGTCGGTGACGGCTTTTTTCATGGTTTGCATGCCTTCACGGAGGCCGGTTTCGATAGCGGAGTTGATTTGGTGGGTCTTTTCCTTGCGAATCATGTTGGCGATGGCGTTGTTGACGATCATAATTTCCAGGGCTCCTAGACGGCCTTTTTTGTCCTTTGTTTTGATAAGGTTCTGCCAGATGACAACTTTGAGACTTTCGGCGAGCTGCGCTCGAATCTGGTTCTGTTGTGATGGTGGAAAAGCGTCGATAATACGATCTACGGACTTTGCGGCACCGCTCGTGTGGAGGGTTGCGAGAACGAGGTGACCCGTTTCTGCCGCGGTTACGGCGAGAGAAATGGTTTCGAGATCGCGCATTTCACCGATCATAATGACATCGGGATTTTCACGCATGGCGCCTTTTAACGCTTTGGCGAATGTAGCCGTATGTGTTCCGACTTCGCGCTGCTGAATGACGGATTTTTTATTTTCATGAACAAACTCAATTGGATCTTCTACGGTAATAATATGTTTTCCATATTTTTCATTAATCTCATTGAGGATGGCGGCGAGGGTGGTTGTTTTACCCGAGCCGGTTGGTCCCGTTACGATAATAATTCCTTGTCGTATCTGTGCGAATTGCTTGAGCTGCTGCGGTAACGCGAGCTCATCGAGACTGAAAACCGCTGCCGGAATCAGTCGAAAAACAGCACTAATACCTTTTCGCTGAACAAACATATTTACACGAAATCTTCCGATACCTTCGAGGTCGAGAGAAAAATCAATATCGAGTGTTTGCTCGAATTTTTTCTTCTGCGTTTCGTTGAGAATTTCCAATAGATAATCCTCGGCCATCGCCTTCGTGAGGACGGCATGGTCTTCGATGGAAATCAAATCACCATTAATTCGCAGTACCGGCTTGATACCTGTAGCGATAAAAATATCAGATGCTTTGTATTGAATACCTGTACGGAAGATTTTATCGAGTTTCATACATTTTTTGTTTTTTTATACGCTTCTTGTTATTATATCACAATTATCTCTATTTCTCAAGGCTGAACTCTCTCTTCTTGCATTCCCTTAAAATGCCTATTTTATTGCTTTAATAACAAAAATATGTTATAATTAGTGTTAGATATATTTTTACTATCAAACCATGACTAATGGAACAAACGTACCTGATTCAACTGTAACTGAATCGGTCGCCGAGGTATCTTCTGACAAATTATTGAGCGCATGTCTTGCGAAAATTGCGGAGTATGGCAGAATGAATGGCTATGACCCATCAGGTGCTTTTTTTAATCTTTCTAATGGAAAGAGTATTTATGTCACGAGTAAGCCGGCAAACATGACATTAACATCTGGAGAAATATGTATTGGACTTTATGATAAAAATGGGAGAATCCAGCGTTCAGAGGTGGTGACAAGTTCCGAACAAGCCTTGACGGTGGCGGAAGAATGGGGGAAATAGCGCACCTACTTACTTCCTCTTTACCTTTCCGCTTGTAGCTTCGACCTTGCTTGGATCACTGACAACTGGCGTAATGGCAGCGTCCGGAGTGAGAGTTGTGGGAGTAGTTGCATCAGGAGTCGCCGGAATAGTAGCGTCCGGAGTGGCTAGAGTTGTCGCATCTGGCGTTAGGCTTGTGTCCGTCGGGGTAGTAGTTGTTTCTAGGACTTGCGTTTGTGCGTCTTGTACGCTTTTTACGTCTTCAGAGATGACGTTCACGCTGGAGAGAACACTTCTATAGAAAATAAATCCGGCGATGATAGCGATTACCACTCCTCCAATGGCGATGATGAGCTTCATATTTCCCATTATTCCCACTATTTTCGTAGCGCCTTCGGGTGCTGAAGGTGCTAATGGTGTCATTGGAACTGCCCTAGGAGGCATCGGTGGCATTGGCTCTGGAACTGGAGCAGACGTGACTGATGTTGTGATTGGGGCTACGGCTGCTACTTCACCTGTTTTTACCTCAAGTAATAGTTTTTGTGCTTCGGCGTTCGTTGGATCGAAATTTAAAATTTCGTTTAATCCTTGGATGGCTTTTTCTTTGCTTCCTTCGGCAATCCATGACTTGATGTGGTCGAATGCTTCCTGAATGGTTGTTTTGATAGGTTCTGCCATGGTGTGAGTATATTTATGAGTAAAATAAGAAAACGAAATCAACGCTCGTCTCCGCTCGCGCTTTAAAACCTTTCCATATTTAATTCCTGAAGATTCATATCGTCACCTGACTTAGGAAGAACATTTTCTAACGCACCCCAGTCGCTGTCTTCGTTGGCGGGAATGATAAGCGTGACGCGATTGCCGACCTCACCTCGGAAATAGGTAACAGATGCGAGAAGAATCTTGTATGCTTTACCATTTTGGCCGATGACTTTGTACTGACCGTCATCGTTCGTGAGAATTCCGATGATATGTTTGCGTTCAATGGGTCTAATCTGCTTGTAAAGAAAAGCACCATCTTCTTTGATGGTTAATTTAAGTACATCGCCGGGAACGAGTTTTGACTTACTGGCGTAGTTTGCCGGCACGGGATAGGCTCGCTTGTCGGGGCCGATCATGCCTTGCCCGTCAAATACACCCTCTAGAACATTATCTTCAGTCTCTTCGCTTTCGAGTGTCGTGGCTTTTTTTACAAGTTTTGCGCGTGGAGATTTACTTACTGGAGCATCTCCGGTTAATTCAAAAAGAAGCTGCTTCGCTGCCCGAAGGCTCGTCTCGGCCGATTCAATCATTTCACGTACCTGGGAAAGAGCGTCATTAGACATGTTTATTTTTGTTTACGATATTTAGTCGTATTGTAGCATTTTTTGGCCTTTTTCTCAAACCCATGCCCTTTACAAAGTTACTATACTGTTTTCTTCCTTCACTTTTTTACGTTTCTCGAGAAGTCGAGTGAGGAGGGCACGTCGCGTAATGCCTACATTAGAGAAGATTCGGAAGGTGAAGACAACTGTCGCGGCGAGATAGAGGTCGAGACCGAGCTTGTCGCCGAGATACGTAATAACGAGCGCAAGAATGATGTTGAAGAAAAGTCCCGAAATGAAGATCATCGCATCGTATTGATCCTTGGTTACTTCAGCGCGTATGGCTCCAAAAAGCGCATCCAGAATACCCACGAGTACGACGGCTGTGAACTTGGTATAGGCAAATGGAATCGTGTAATCGATGCCAAGTCCGAGCAAGATGCCGATAAGAATGCCGAGGAGAGCCCAAACCATGATGAGGTGTTTTAGGGGTAGAGATGCTTTTGTCTTTTGCCTCTATAATACCCTATTTTTTTCTTTTGAAAATAACTTTTTCGCCGTTCGCTCCGGAGACTCGTAAGTCGATGTAGAAAAGTGGCGTTTTGTATATGTCGAGTGTGGTCATGGCTTTTTTGAGTTTGAGGAACTGCTTTTCAAAAGGAATTTGAATATCAAGCCATATTTCGAAGTTTTTTTCTGTCTTGAAGTGAAGTTCTCGGGCCTGCGGAAGGAGCTGCAACTCTGTAATTTTCATGCCAAATCGCTCTTCGAAACTTTTTGTCGCACTGAGCATATAGGTGAGGTATTCTTGGGAAATAGTCGGAGTAGGCGGAGCAACCGGGACGGCTGGGGGGATGGTAGTTGGTGGTTGAGCTTGGTCTATTGGTAGTGTCGGCGGATCGTCAATTTCAACCGTTGTTATTACCTTGATGTAGGGAAGATTTGGATTTTCCGTATCGTGATATATGACCATTCCCACTGAGTTTATAAGGACTTTTTCTATTGATTTTTCGTTCACAATCGACTCGACATTGGCGGTAATGGGAAACTCAGTGAAGCTAACTTTGATGGTGTTTGGAAAGATTTTTTGAACGATTATGTTCTTGATCTCAGGATGAGTTTTTTGAATATCTGCTTTTTTCCCCGCAGGGTCGGTGAATAGGTAGTTTTCCCCCTTGAAGGTGTTGAAATAGTTGAGAAGATCGCTATTCTCGTTTTGAAATTCTTCATATTGAACATAGATTTTGGTGATTTTGAAAAACCCTGAGAACCAGACGAAATAGGCTCCTGCTCCCAAAATGCCAATGGCAATCATCCCAAGAAGAACTCTTTTTACGGAGGTGAGAGAGGGGAGGGAAAGATTGGAAATTATATTTTTGCCACTTGATCTGGGATTGCGACGCGTTGAGCGGCTCGTCAAAACGAGGCCTCTACCATATCGTGCCTGACGATTCGAACTCTTTTTTGTCCGCGCGCGAAGAAACATGCTGAAAGTATAGCTTTAAGGTGTAATGAGGTACAGCCCTGAATGCAATGGCGTAAAACTTTAGGCGAGTTTTGCTCTCTGCTCGGCCTTCTTGGAGGCAACATTTGCGAGAACGGAAACCTTGCGAATTTTGGCTCCTGCCTTGTTCTTCTTTTTTGATACGCTGGATTTTGGACGCTGGGTAGGTCTTAGTACAACTCCATGATGATGATTAACGTGTGCGTTTGACATAAATTTGGGTTATATGGAAAAGGGGAAGCGGAATCCCACCACTACTGTGGTGTGTCCGGCGGTTACTGTAGCCGTGTAATGCGTATGTTGTCAATGAGTAGATTATTTCTAACGCCTATTCCTGCGCGCGCATGCTTTTTATTTCAGAATTGCCGCATTTTTTAGCTTCAAAATAATTTAGTGGTTTGTTTTGTCAACTCGTTAGTTATGATACTATGTTCATCATGTCTACCTTATTGTTTTCACCTTTGCGACGTATCTATTGGTTTTTAGTCATTCTCGGCTTTGCGATGACTTTTGGAGCCCTCAGAATTGATCTTCATGACTTCGTGGAGACGCCTGCTTATTTGTGGGCATTTGTGCCGGTTTGTTCTCTCTATCCGCTCCTTCTCGCTTTTAATTATTTTCTTTTCTTGAGGAGGGGGTATTTTTCTCAATTTCTGCTTCAATTTAGTCTTTTTGGGATTATTGGTTATGGAATAATAGCTCCTTTTTTCTACGTCTATTACATGTTTGAAAATGGCTTTGCTTGGTATGAGCTTGGAAATATCTTCTGGGTTTGGCTGTATGCCTCTCAGGCTTTTCTGCTTTGGAAGTACGTGAAGAAGATTCCTTGGTGGCAGTTTACGCTTATTCCTGTTTATTTTTTCATGAAGGATTTTCTGGATCGTTTTAGCACCACTTGGTCGTATGTGAGGTTTGAGATGCTTTCGATGAATATGATGAATGCGATGTTTGTGCTACTGATCGTTGTGCACGCGGGTGTACTTTTAGTGCTTGCTCGCAAAGTCTTTCATATTGGCGAGGATGTTCGCTAGCCGTTCTATATCCTGCGGTGTTGCCGCGGCGCTGAGTCGGAGCATGCTGTTTGCTGTTTGTGCCGGAGAAAACATTGCGCCCTGAGCGCCGACGAGATTGTGCTGGTCGAGGAGCGTTTTGGCAATGAGTCTTGGATCTGTTACCGGACGACCGTCGGCGTCGCGAATGAGTGTTTCTTTTGTGTTTGGATCAGCGAGTGCGGCTGTTCCGTAAAATGATCCACCGATGGTGAATGGAATTTCGAGCGCATCAAAAATATTTCTCAAAGCTTTTCGAGTTTCGTTGAGGGCGATATAGCGCTCTCCGAGCGCTGCGTGTACGCCACCTGGGAAGGTGTGGAGCGCGAGTGTAACGAGCGCGTGATCGGGCGCCGGATACAAATTTCGGTTCAACATTTTCATAGTCGCTGTGTCCATGATTCCTGTTCCCACGGCATTGTTTCCTTCCGGCATGTGCCAGAGAATCTCCGCTGTTTTTTTTGATGAAGATGTTGCCTTGGTTACACCTGTATACAGTCCAAGGTATTGTAGGATTTCCGGTGGAAGTATTTTTGCGATTTCTTCCAGATGAAGCGCATTTACCTGTCCTTCTTCGTCGATGAGCGAGTAGAGCGCATCAATAATGGTTGGTATATCCATATCGGCTCCCATCGCAACAATTTTTGCTAATTCCTGTGCGCTTTGTCCTTCACCTGTTGGATTACTTGGGACAATGGGGGTTATGCCGATAACATCTCTTCCATGCTTATTGGCAAATAGAATGGCTTCTTCTGCGCCTTCTGCACTCATTCGCAGGCCATTGCCATTGGTTATTGGCGCATGGACTCCTCGAATAAAATCCGTACCGAATGTCTTATTGTAATCATCGAAAAGATCCTTGTATCCAGGCCAGGCTAATGGATCCAGGAGAACTGCGACTTTTTGATTTCCACTACCTCCTCGTTTTGCTTTTATTTCTTGCCATCTGACAATGAGCGCCATGGTCGCTATATCAATAGCGGTACGTCCGCCATTTACCTGTATTCCTCTCGATGGGCCATTGAGTCCATAACTTTTTGCTATCGGTTCCATAGTCGGAAACTGCGGCATGTAGTTAGAACTGAAATTAAATACCTCACCCTCAACTCGTGGAAATATGAGTTTATTTTTGTCATCACGTGCCGTATCTCGAGTATGCTCAATCCATTCCTGAAGTTCTTGACTAATCGGCTTTTTAAGTTCAGCGATATCTCCCGCGGCCTGCAATACAACCGGCGTTCCTTCTTCAATTAATTTTCTTCCCTGCATGGAAAGTTGTGGTAGTCCCGGTATTCCCGGAACCTTTTCCGCAAAATGTGGCTGTCTTAAGTCGTTTTCCCCCTCTAGGTACATATCCATTGCTTCCGATGAGGCTGATTTATAGCAGAAATGTGATGAGATAATGAGATATTTTGAAGCTGAATTGTGATGGATAGTCATGGATGTTTTTAGTAAGTATCGTTGTGGCCGGAGTATAAGGTCGATGAAACGTTTTTTACAATACTACTGGACGTGACATGGAGGGGTAGTTGGGATGAAGTACTTTTAGTATCACTATCCGAATATACAGCAAAAAGACATCGAAATGGATAATGGCCTCTATAGTAGAACCCGATTCGAAGGTCATTCTTGAATTATTCAATCAATTTGACATTCCGCATAGTGGGGGTAATATTTCCGTCCAAGCTTATTATTTTACCCATATTTTTATGGCATTCGATGGCTTTCCTTCTAGCTATAGTAGTGATGCGCGTCCTTTTCATGAGCGCCCGGTGGTGCTCGAAAAGCTTCCGAAGTTTAAAGGTATCGATGATCGTAATTTTGGAGATGATGGAAAATATAGGGAAGTTCGTATTAAAGATAATGGTGAAGAGCTTGTGAATATGTCGGGAGAAATGCAATGCCGCACACCGTATGACAATGGTGGGGTTCGTCTGGTCGATGGAACTTTTGATCCTTCGTTATTACTTCCTGGTGGAACGATTGATGGTGGTGTGTATGGAAGACGATCGATGTTGACCGGATTACAGCGTGCAAATAGCCTCTTGAAGGAGCAATATCCCGGTAGCGAGTTGGTACTTGTTGATGGTTTTCGCAGCGTGAAGAGACAGGCGCTTGGATTTGCTATGATTCTTAATCAAGTTTTGAAAGGAGATATGAATCCTTCGATTAGTAATCTTTATGAACTTGGGTTAAAGGCTGATGGTGTTTTTTCATCCGTACGCGCAGATCGTGAGCATCCGATGGCGAGAGAATTTATGGATGATATGAGTACCAGCAGAGAGATCCAGGGCATTGCGAAGGCGGTTGGAAAATCGGTGGAGGATGTTGTTTTGGAATTATTGGATATGGCCGCGAATGTTCGTTATGCCGAGAAATCAAAAGCATTTCCCTCGACTCCAACTACGCCGCTCAACATGGACGTTCCTTTGAATTTTTCGAATAATGCTCATGCAGGTGGAGGGGCGGTTGATGCTTTCCTCTTTATGAATGGCAGATTGGCCAATGCGCAGATTCCTTATGATTATGTTGGCGTGAAGGGCATCAATTTTGGCGATATTGGCGTACAGGGGGCGATGGATTACATGGAAAATCCCGCTAACTATGACGAGTATCGTGGACAGGTTAGAGTTAACGTCCAACTTCAGGATCATTTGAGAAGGCAACTTGAGGTCGGTAATGATGTTACGGTTGATCAGCTTGTTGGTATGATTACGTGGGATTTATGGACTACATGGCGTGATTATCAGAGAATTTTCTTCCATACGGCGGTTGCTGTAGGTGCGACGATGTTCTCCGATACGGAGGCAAACAGAGTAGACAACTGGGGTGGTGAAGACTGGCATATCGAACTTCCTCCTTTGGATAAAAACGGTAGACCGCTTCCTGGTGGTAACCCCGGTCGATCTCTTCAGACGATGGGTATTAAGGATGCCGTGGCTACGTGGGGCGGAGTAGGAGCCCATGAGCAGCTTCGTAAAAAAGGACTATTGGAGTACTAACATAACGACGTATTTGTCGAAGCCTAAATAGAGCATCCTGTAGCCGTCTTTACGCTACAATGCTCTATTTTCTCTTGATTTTTATTTTGTTCGGGGATAACGTTTCTTGCGATAAAAATCGTTATGAACTCTCAACTCGAACATTTTTCGGAAGATCCTTTACCCGCTGCCGCGGTTGAGCTTTGTTTGCTTATCGTCCCATAAGAATTGATATTCTGTGGCGTTTTTTTGTACGATTTTATTTCTTTATGTCATTATATGACACCTATTGGAGCCTTACAGATCAGAAACGGATACTCGCCTTCTCTTAGTTCATCTCAACTTGTTCATCCAGTTCCCGCCCTTCGAACTTTTCAAGGTTTGTCAGAATTTTTTCCTTCCAATACGGCTTATTTTTATTCATTTCCTTCTGGTCAGGACTCGAGCTTTTTTAATGGAGTTCCGCCATGGATGGAGGAGTTAGTGGCTGCACGAAGCCTGGTATGCGCCGGTCCAAACGTGAAGGGTGTCGTATTTTCTCCATCGATGGATCCGTTGACGTGGGATATTATGACTCAGCATTTTGGTGTTGAGTTGATCGAGAAAAGCTCGGCTATTCGTCTTTCCAGCGCCATCACCAATGATATTTCCGGAGTTCAGAGGAATCTTCTCGTAAAACAATCTATCACTTCATCTGTTTCTTCCGGCCAGCTCATTCAGGCGCAGCCATTTATGGATGAGAGTCTCCAGCATCTGTACCAAATCCCTCCGAGAGTGACGATTAATCTTAATGATAAGTTTAGCAGAGAGCAGTACATTTCAGAAAAGTATCTTCCAAAAATTCTCGGAACATATATGAATGGCCAGGAGTTTTTCCAATCATCTGAAAATATTCCTTTCCCATCGGTTATCAAAGTTTCTTCTTCAAGTTCCGGAGATGGCGTGCGTATCGCTATGGATCAAGTGGAGTTTGAGGCGATCAAAAAGGAGTTTTCAGACATTGCTACCACAATTATTATTGAACAGTTTATTCAGAGTCCACATAATGTATGTGTGCAATTTGGTATTCCCGCAGATCCTACGCAACCAATTCAGATGCTTGGATATAACGAACAGGTGACGACGGAGCATGGAGGATTTTTGGCTGGCATTGTTGATCCTTCGAAGACGATTTCCGGTATGGAGAATGTTAATCGTGTCTTGCTCACAGAGGTACTTCCGAAGGTTCGTTCCATGGGTTGGTATGGTGTTGGAGGAATTGACGTGTTGATTGTTGATGAGAATGAGTTTTATTTCATTGATTCAAATTTCCGTATGACGGCGACGTTTACGTTTATTTATTTGCATCAGACTCATCAGGTTTCGCATGCAACTGCTAGTTTCGCCGGATCATTCCGTGGATCCTATGATGATTTCTTGAGTAAAATTGCTCCTCTTGGACGAAAAGGACACAGTGATCAGATCATGAGCGTTATCGCCCTTACGCATCGAGATGGACTCTTCCGTTTCAATGCGGGAATTTTGTTCGATAATGCTGAGTCGCTCAAATCGAATGCCCAGAGATTGCTGGATCTCGGAGTTGAGTCTTCTTCGTTAAGCACGCTCGTCAAAACAGATAGGCTTTAAATCGTAAACGTTGGGGGAATCTCCTTGATGAACGTTTGCGCGAGTGTGAATTTGTAGGCGCCCTGATTTGGGATGACGATGAGATCATCCGTCTTCACCGTTTTGGCGTAAATGTAGTATCCCCAAAAGTCTCGCGGAGTGCAGAGGGATCCATAAACGAGCATTTCTTTTTCTTTTGTGTCAGGGTGGGTGAGATTGACGATTGGCATGTAGAAGTGTTGTCCGAACTCCCAGCCCGTTGCGTTAATACCTATGTCGGTAATAACAACCTTGTCTTTCACGTCCATGACGGTTCCGATAATGTAGGTGGAGTTGTTAACGAGGATCCGACCCGGCTCGGTGTAATACACGCAATTGACGAGTTTTTTGAGATGTTTTTCTATAGTATGACCGATTTTTTTCGCCATTTCTTCTTGCGACTCGGCTCGGGTGATGAAGTATTTGTCTTTGAATGAGGCTTTTTCTCCATAGTATTCGTGGGCAAGTTTCTTGATGTGGCCACCGGAAAGTGTCCATGGATAGTGATCGGACCAAGGATAAAATCCCTCGACGTTATCAGGATAGTATCCGCCACCGATGTCGATGAATTTTATTTTTTCTCTGAGATTTTTTGGGAAATTTTTTTCTACATATTCGGCGAGTTCGATAAGAACTTGTGAGTATTTTTCTGATTTGAGGTTGAGGCTTATGTGGAAGTGAAGTCCTTCGAGATGTATGTAGGGGTATTTTTCTGCTGTGGTCCAGAATTTTTTGAGTTGGTTGAGTGGGATGCCAAATTTTGACCAGGCTCCATGAACGGAAGAAAAGAAACGTATTCCGGCACGGATATGCGTTTTGGTCTGGTTGGTGAGTTTTCCTAGACGATCGAGTTCCTCGAAACTGTCCATATTGATAGTGAGGATTTTGGCGTGTTGAAGGGCGAATTTTAGATCTTCTTCACTTTTCCCCGGGCCACTGAAGAGAATTTTTTTGGCGCCTGCTTCGAGTGCGAGCTTCAGCTCTCGTTCGCTTGAAACATCAAGTCCGAGTCCATCTTGTACCATTTTTTTGAGGATAAATGGGTGGTAATTTGCTTTCACGGCATAATAGGCCTCGTGACCGGGAAGATGCGTATCGAAGCTTTTTTTGAAGGTTTGAATGTCGGAGTGGAGGTGATTCTCGTCGATCAGATAGAGGGGAGAGCGATGCGCTCCAGCGTATGCAATGAGCGCTTTCCTCTGCGAGATTATGTTCTTCGCAATGTGAACGAGCGTTCCTTTTGCCCCTCGTGGTTTTTCCTGGAGGAGCTTGAGGACGAGCTTTTGGGTGTGAGTTGAACTTTGAGTTTTCATGGCAGACTTATTTTACTCAGATTGGTTGGTCATTTCCAGCCATATTTAGCTTTGAGAATGAATAATTTTGTGATATAATGGACGGATATATACTAATCTCAGATTATGGGAATGTCAGGTAGCGAGATACCACATAATGGTGATGTTGAGAAAAATGCTGCCGAAAAGGCGTTAGAAATCCGTGATGCGAAAAGGGAGATTGTTATTCGTGCGACAAAAGTGGCATTACAGAGAGATTTACCGGAATTTAAACCGATGGCTACGCCCCCGGATGATGGACAGGATGAATTAGAAGGGAAAGCTTATGAGGAAGCTGAGAAAAAAAGGGCGGCGGCTCGGAAAAAAGCACGAGAACAAGTAGAGGAGCAGAATGAGCGTGATTGGCAGGAGGAACAACGTGCGCAGGCAGAACGGGAAAAGCAGGAAAAAGCCATGGCGGCGGCTCGGAAAAAAGCACGAGAGCAAGTAGAGGAGCAGAATGCAATAGACTGGGAGGAGGAGTTGAAAAAGGCCGAAGAACGACAAAAAGGGTCTATGGAGTCTCGTCGCGGTAATGTGGCTTTGGAGAAAAAAGGAGTTGTTGACCCATCTTTGGTGAGAGAAGCAGGTGATGTCCAGGATAAAAAGAAATATGAGTTATATGATGCGCGTAAGTATCCGGGACTTTCCGACAAGGCAAATTATTTACGGAGGGAATATGGAATTGGAATCGTCTATGGTGCGGATTACAATGGAGATAGCGTTCATATCCAGAAATCATTACCAGCTAGCGATATTCTAGCTCTTGATAGCATTTGCAAAGCGATTAATCTCTTGCCTCGTGAATTTACCAAGAATCTTGCAAATATAACTTTTATTTTTGGATCAAAGATCAAAGTGGATAGACTTACTTGGAATCCCGATGGCATTCAAATGATTACACCTAAAGGGATGGCCATTGCATTTGTCGCTTCTTCTCAACAAATGGAAGGGATTTTTTTTCATGAGATATTTCATGGTTACGACTCGAAATTTAATCAATATACAAAAGATGATAGTGAGTGGATTAAAAAATCCGGTATTGAAAAGAGTGATTATGTGGGGGATCAGCATCGTGGCGGTAAGGCGCAGCCAATGGGTTTTAGTCGAAGTTATGGAAGGTATAATGTTTATGAAGATCAGGCTACGATGGCTGAGGATCTTTTTGACAAGGTGAATATTAATAAGCTTTTTGAACGAGCAAAAACGGATATTAGGCTCCGGGTGAAAATTGGTCTCATGACGGCATGTCTATTTGATGTTACTACCGGGCGATTTTCGCGGATGATGACCAAAGAAGAATATCAGAAATTTTCCGGTTTTCGTGATTATAAATATTTTTATGCCTGGTCGGCGGGTCGCATGGATCATAGATATTGGAATGCGATCGCGGATGGTAGGCCGATGAAGTTTTAGGCTCTTAGGCTGGCTTTTTTCTTATAGCCATGTATACTTCTTTCGTTGTTTTCGCCTATCCCTATTCGCTTTTTACTACTCATGTCATTACCTAAATACTCACTTTCTCGTTATTTCCCGGAAGGTACAGAATATTTTTATGGATACCCGGCTGATGAGGATTCTCATTTTTTTAACGGAGTTCCGCCGGAGATAGAGGAGATGGTTTCGGGAAGGCCCATGGTGTGTGCTGGTCCTAATGTGAAAGTGGTGTGTTTTGCAGCATGTTTGGATAGTGTACCGTTTCGAATTTTGAAAGATGATTTGGATGTGATTCGTGTTGATAGAAAACAAATTATTTTATTGCCAAAAAATATTACGGGAAAAGTGAGAGGTTCGAAGAGAAATAAATTAATTAAAAATGCATTATTTGATTTAGCTGAGCCGTATAAATTGGTTATGGCACAGCCATATTTGGATGTGAGAGCAAAGGAGTTTTTCCAAATTCCTCCGCATCGCAGTATCTGGTTGAATGATAAGCGCAACATGAGCTCATATATTCCGAAGGCGTATTTGCCAGAGATTTATGAAGAGTTTATGGATGGAGCTTGTTTCCAGCAGGTGAATCAGTTGCCACTGCCGTGCGTTATCAAGGTTACTTCATCATCGTCCGGCGATGGCGTGAGAATTTGTCACACGCAGGAGGATTTGGATCGTGCTGTTGCGGATTTTGGTCACTTGGAGGGTATGATTCAGGCGAGCGAGTATGTGAAAATTCATCGAAATTTTGCTGTGCAATTCGGTGTACCGCATGACAATTCAAAAGATATTGAAATAATTAACTGGCACGAGCAGTTGATTGCTCCGAATG
>CAYHGS010000005.1:55721-72296 GCA_964356305.1 uncultured Candidatus Peribacteria bacterium | reverse complement strand
ATAGGTGTAAGCCAAATATAATACAAAACCCGACTGCGCAATAGACTTTCTTATCACCATGAGCTATCATACAAGCACTCACCAACTTATTATTTTTCAATAATCAATATGGATGACGGCGACGATTTTCAACTTTGGTGAGAACTTTATTTCTCGGCACAAGTCTCAATAAAAGCCTAAGAATAGAGCAAAAACCAACATGGAAAACTATACATATCGGCAGAAGTGAATAAAACTTTTATACACAATATTTATGAACATATTTATTGATCTATTATATTAGTTGTATAAAATAAGTATTCATCAAGAATAGTAGCAAGAAAGAATACAAAAAAAATTAGTACGAGTATACTTTCTCTCGCATCAATTATTTTTTCTATGAGTATAAAAAATCTTCAAACCGACGTGCTGGTAATTGGATCCGGAATCGGTGGTCTTTTGACGGCGCTACTTTGTAGTAAAAAAACAAAAGTAATACTTGTAACAAAATCTTCCCTCTCCCAAACGGCAACGCAATTAGCTCAAGGCGGCATTGCCGCAGTGCAAAATTTTACATTAGACAGCTTCAAGCAACATCACGCAGACACGTTGCTGGCCGGACATGCGCTAAATAAGCAAAAAATCGTAAAGCAGGTAATAGAAATGGGTCCTGAAATAATAGCACTGCTCGAAAACATTGGCGTCATATTCGATAAATCACTTCATCTGGAAGGAGGACACTCTCATCATCGCATCTCTCACGTAAAAGATATGACTGGCAAAATAATAGAGGAGACGCTTATGCGCGCGGTGAAAAAAAGTAAAAATATCAACATCCATGAGCATATGCTTGCCATCGATCTACTTTATGAAAATAATATCTGTCATGGAGCAACTTTTTTCAGGAAAAACAAAATAACAACCATCGAGTCGCAAGAAACAATACTGGCAACCGGAGGAGTGGGGCAGGTATATCTACACACAACAAACCCAATCGTAGCTACCGGCGATGGGATTGCCATGGCCCATCGGGCAGGCGTAAAGACAGAAGGCTTGGAATTCATACAATTTCACCCAACAGCACTAGAGGAAAATAGAACGCCTCAATTACTTCTCAGCGAAGCTCTCCGCGGAGCAGGAGCCCATATCGTAAATGCAAAAGGTGAATATTTTATGAAAAAATATGATATCAGGGGAGATTTAAGCCCAAGAGATATTGTCACAAAGGCGATATTTGAAGAGCACAAAAAAGGGCACGTATATCTACGATTCGAGGTGTACAAAAAAAGTATACATAAAGATTTTCCAACGATTTCCGCAGCCATAAAGCAAAAAATGAATTTAGATCTCGCGAAAGATATGATTCCTATCACGCCGGTAGCTCACTACCTCTGCGGTGGCATAAAAACGAACAGTCATGGAGCAACATCGATGAAGCACCTCTATGCCGTAGGTGAGTGCGCCTCAACAGGGCTTCATGGAGCCAATAGACTCGCATCCAACTCATTATTGGAAGCAGTCGTATTCGCCGTAAAAACCGCTGAGTCTGTACTAAAAAATTATACAAAAAAGAAAACAAAGTTACCAAAGACGCTGACACGCCTTACTCCCGCGACTCAAACCTACAAACTCAAAAGCCTCCGGAAAAAGATACAAAAGATCATGTGGGAAAAAGTTGGAATATTGCGAAACACAGATGGCCTCAAAAGTGCTATATGCGAACTAAACCTCATTCGCCCCCTACTTCCACCTTCACACATCATAAACGAAGAAATCAATACCACAAAAAATCTCCTAGAGGTAAGCCTCCTCATTGCAAAAGCCGCACTGGCACGCAAAAAAAGTATTGGCTGTCACTGGCGAGTATAGTTTAATCTTCCGTATTGGAAGCAAGCATCTGCGCTTGGTCGCTCGCAATCATGGCATCCATAATATGATCAATCTCCCCCATCATAATCATAGGAATATTACTCCAACTCTCCTTGATACGGTGATCTGTTACGCGATCCTGAGGAAAGTTGTAGGTACGAATCTTATCGGAACGTTCTCCTCCACCAATCTGAGCTAAACGAGAGGCACCTTCCTCTTTTTGCCGTTTTTCCTGTTCAAAAGCGTAAAGTCTTGCTCTCAAGATAGACATGGCCTTATGCCTGTTCTTTAACTGTGAGCGCTCATCTTGACACGCCACAACGATTCCCGATGGCATATGAGTAATACGAACAGCCGAATCGGTCGTATTAACACTCTGTCCGCCGGATCCACCTGAACGATACACATCAATGCGCAGATCCTGATCTCGAACTTCTACATCTACTTCTTCTACCTCAGGGAATACTGCTACCGATGCCGTGGACGTATGGATTCTTCCTTGCGACTCCGTGGCAGGTATCCGCTGAACACGATGGACGCCTGACTCATATTTCATGCGACCATATACCCCCTTGCCGGTAATCTTGAAAATAAGCTCTCTCACTCCACCTGCGCTCGCCTCTGACTGACTCATAAGCTCTACAGTATAGTTACGATTTTCGGCCCACTTCATGTACATTCTGCCCAATTCAGCCGCAAAAAGGGCTGCCTCTTCACCACCCACAGCAGCACGAATTTCGACAATGCAGTTCTTCATATCATTCGGATCCTTCGGCAGCAGCTCTATTTTTACCACCTCGAGAAGTTTATTCATTTTTTCTGTCGCATCATCCAACTCACCTTGAGCGAATTCCTTCATATCAGCGTCTGACTCGTGAGCAAGAATTTCCTTGGAATCACGAATAACCTGATCAAGCCTTCGATGTTCCAAAAAAAGCGCCCTAGCTCGTTCCAGATGGGCTAATCGCTGACCAATACGCTTAAGTTCAACAGGCTGAGAAGCAATATTGGGATCCTCCAACTGCGACTGCAGCATATCGTACTCCCCCGAAAGTTTCTTTAATTTATCAATCATAGCCTGCGAATTATAGAGGAATTTTACAAAAAAGAAACTACGAATACGCGATCGATACCAGCAAGGTCAGGAAGTATGCGAATAGAAGATGCCTTATGTTCAAAAAAAGTATTCAATAAAGAAAATATATCATCACGTTGTCCAAAACCAAACTCCCCTATCAAGTTCTTCGGTAAGATAGTTAAAGATGAGATTTGTTGAAACAATTTTTTATACAGAACAAGTCCATTATCGCCACCATATAACGCTAATGAAGGTTCGTATGTATCAACCTCATCTGAAACGATATTGTGCGTTTCCGTACCGATATAAGGAAGATTCGTCGCAATAATATCAAACTCTTGATCTAATAAATTGCTCAATAAATTACTCTCCAAAATCTGAACTTTTCCTAGCAAACCCAACCTCTCAGCATTCATAATAGCAACCTCAAGGGTATCCGGAGAAATATCGGCAAGCGTCACACGAGCGTCGGGAAGTTCAAGCGCCAAAGAAAGTCCAATACAGCCAGATCCACAACCAAGATCCAAAATTCGTGGCAATGGCAGTCTAAGAGACCTAATACAATCAATTCCCTGCTCTATAATCATCTCTGTTTCCGGCCGCGGAATCAGCACTCTTTCGTCTACATAGAAGCTCCTACCAAAAAATTCCTTTGAATGAATGATATAACTCACCGGCTTCCCAGCCAGAATCTGATCAATAAAATCAAAAAAACGAGTTTCGTAAGCCTCAATTACCTGCTTATCACTTGAACAAAAAAGTTGCTCACGAGTCAATCCCATCATAGATCCCAGCACTAATTCAGCATTAAGCCTGGGAGTTGGCCTACTAGCCAACACTTCTGCCCCCCGAATAAGAATCTCACCTATAGTCATATGTATTTGAATGAAAACTATACAAAAAAGGCCCCAATGACTTGAGGCCTTATAGTATGTTCCTAATAGAACTTCGACTTCTCCTTCAGCTTTCGGTACTTTGCTCGCATAAGTGCGGCGCTCTTCACTTTACGATCGCTAGGTGGCTTAACGCGGTATCGTTTAGCTTTGAGAGCTACGATAACTCGGCTCTGCTGAACCTTCTTATTAAAACGTCCGATTAAACGTTCTGGAGACTCCTTTGGATTTCGTACGATGGTAAGTGACATGTAAATTGGTGTAATAAAGCTGGCTCAGTCTAGCAAAACAAAAGGAAATGTCAAGAAAGAGTTATAAAGATTAAATATCCAAGTTCTTCACGCTCTTTGCGTGAGCTTGAATAAACTTCTTACGTGGGGCAACCTCAGCGCCCATAAGCGTGTCAAAGACAGAATCAGCTCGTTCAGCATCGTCAATGGTCACCCGAAGCATACTTCGCACGGAAGGATCCATCGTCGTCTCCCAAAGTTGCTGTGGATCCATCTCACCAAGACCCTTATAACGCTGGATACCGGGAGTCTTGTCCTTGAAGTCCTTCGCCAGGAGCTTTTCCTTCTGATCATCGGTATAGGCATACCTCGCCATTTTTCCTGAAGTAATCTTGTAGAGAGGCGGCTGAGCAATATAAATATGGCCGGCATCGATAACTTCACGAAAATGTCGGAAGAAGAGGGTGAGGAGAAGGGTACGGATATGCGCACCATCCACATCAGCATCTGTCATGATCACAATCTTGTTATAGCGAAGTTTCGTCACATCGAACTGCTCACCGACTCCCGCTCCCATGGCAATAACCAAAGCTTTAATTTCAGCGTTAGCAAGAATCTTATCAAGTCGAGCCTGTTCAACGTTAAGAATCTTACCCTTAAGTGGCAAAATAGCCTGGAATTCTCTATTACGACCCTGTTTAGCAGAACCTCCAGCGGAATCACCCTCAACGAGGTAAAGTTCAGAAATACTCGGATCACGTGAAGAGCAGTCCGCGAGCTTACCAGGTAAGGTAAGTCCATCGAGAAGACCCTTGCGTATGACTGTGTCGCGGGCGGCGCGGGCGGCAAGGCGAGCGCGGGCGGCAAGGGCGCATTTAGCAAAAACACCTCTCGCTTCCGAAGGATGTTCTTCAAAGTATTCATCGAGATAGGCATTAAATACCGCTTCGGTAGCCGTTCGTATTTCTGGATTTCCTAACTTACTCTTCGTCTGTCCCTCGAACTGAGGGTTACCTAACTTCACCGAGATGACAGCCGTCAAACCCTCACGGACGTCATCAGAACTCAGATTCTCCTCCTTCTCTTTCAATAAATCATGTTTTCTCGCATAGGCATTAATCGTCCTTGTGAGCGCGGATCGGAAACCCGTGAGGTGCATACCACCTTCAGGCGTAAAGATGTTATTCGCAAAAGAAAAGATATTCTCACTAAATGCCTGGGAATACTGAAGCGCAATTTCGATATATCCTTCCGGCGCATCTTTCTCTACGTACATAACCTCGCCAATTGGATCTTTTTTGAGATTGAGATGTTGAACGTAAGCCTTGATACCACCCTCAAAATAAAAGCGATACATCTGGTCCGTGCGCTCATCAATAATAGTCATGGAAATACCCTTCGTAAGGTATGATTGCTGTCGCAAACGATTCAAAACCGTCTGAAGATCAAATTCTGTTTTTTCAAAAATCTGAGGATCCGGATAAAACGTAATTTTCGTACCGGTATGGGTAGATTTTCCAACCACTTGAATCTTTCCCTGGGAATCACCACGTGCAAATTCCTGAGAATAGAGCTTATCATCACGCATAACCTCAGCTACTAATTTAACCGAAAGAGCGTTCACGACAGAAGCACCAACACCATGGAGACCACCCGAGACCTTGTATCCGCCATCTCCAAACTTACCACCGGCATGCAAAACGGTAAGAACCGTTTCGAGCGCTGACTTTCCTGTTTTTTTATGTGTCTCAACCGGGATACCACGACCATCATCTTCAACAGAACAGGCACCATCTTTCAAGAGCTTCACCGTAATATTTTTACAAAAACCAGCCATCGCCTCATCGATAGCATTATCTACGATCTCCCAAACTAAGTGATGAAGACCGGCAACATCAGTAGTACCAATATACATACCTGGTCTCTTTCGAACTGCAGCCAAGCCCTCTAAAATCTGAATTTGGTCTGCTCCATAAGCGGATTGTGGTTTCAGGTCAGCCATCGTAAAAAGAAAAGAAAAATAAGTGCACTCAACGTATAGCACACTTTTTCAATACTGTCAGGCAAATTTATTGCGGAACCCCCAAATCACCTGCCACTTTTTGATAGAAAGCTTTCTCGTAGAATACCTTTACGGCATCAGCGAAGCCATCAATCGGAAACTCACCATCCATCTTACTAGATTGACCAAGAATAGATATTGAAACAGATGATACAATATTTGATTTTAAATCAAGGGAGAAGCCAAGAATAATAGGATTTTTATCAAAGGGAAGTTCAACGCCTGTAAGCTGAAAAAGCTTAGCGGGATAATTAGAAGTCGAAACCATATCAATGGTTATCTTAAAACCAAGATCAGTAAATTTCTTTACAATAAGAAGCTTAGCAACCTTCTCGACAGAATTATCAACAAAAGAACCGGAAAGAGCAGTATTCGTATCATTCGTAAGGGCGAGAAGAGGAGAACCGTTGGTTGACGTTGGCTTAAAAATAGTTCGCAATTGACTGAGGGGAACGGCCGAAGAAAGAACAATTTCATTATATACCTTAACATCGGAAATAAGAGCGCTATCACGATCATAGATGGCGCTAAAAGGAATCCCATTGTATTCCGCAGAGGTAATAAATACCTGCTTCTGATCCTTATCAAGCAACGGACTTACGTTAAGCTTCGAGACACCGAGACCGGCAAACGTTCTCTGGATATCCAGGAGAGTCTGCCTCGACTCTTGAGAGTCGAGAGGAATAGTCCCGAGCAACCCTTTCTGAAGACTATCAATCTCCTGCTGGTCAATAACGTTTTTTGTAAATGCGACGAAACGATCTTTGTTGGTCTGGCCATGAACAGTCGAGTCCGCAAAATCGCTACTATTAAGATATTTCCAAAAACTTTGCTGCAACGTAAGAGCATCGCGCAGGAGCTTAACAGCTGCCACATCTGAATTGGAATCAGTAGCGGCAGTAATATCAGAAAGAAGCATAAACATCACAGCACGAGCATCGACTAACTCAATTTTTTCGTCAAAGAAATAAGACCGAAGTTTCTTGATAAGATCAAGCTTTGCGGCGATAAGTGTTTGATTTTCTTCTCTCTTGTCAACGCCCTCAGGAAGAAGCTTAAGCCATTCCGACTCAAGCTTAAACTTCTGAGCAAAATATGATTCCTTATAAAAAAGTGGAGATCTCAAATAGAGCTGTGACAAGAGCTGATTTTCCTCGGCAAGAACCTGCGGATTTTTTGAAATATCATCAGAATATAATGCGAAAAGTTCCTGTGTTCCATCAATGTACTGATGAAAGAGCTGATTAGTGACGATAGAGTCGAAATCAAGCGCACTGTAGACATCATAGAGACTTGAACGAACCAGGCTCGACGCGCGATCGAAAGACAAATGATATCCGCCCTGATTTAGTTGCAAAAGTACATCGCGCAAGTGAGTCTTGAGCGCAAATAGTGAGCCATCCTGCGGAACCAAAAGAGAAAATCTCTGAAAGCGATCCCATAGAGCATCGTCGACAGCACGGAAAAAATCACCATCCGCGGACTGACTCGATACAAGTTCAGTAAAATATTTCATGCGATCACCGGCAACGGTCGTCTGCGAAACCGTGAAGAGATAGATGGCATCATCCAAATAAGAAAGCGCATGCTCAATCGAATCTCGACGACGAACCTGCGAATCGAGCGTAAGAGCATTACGAAAAGCATGAAACGCCCCATAAAAAACCGAAAGTGGATTCGATGGATCGGGATTAGCCGTGCTACGTTCCTTTACCATGGAAACAAGCTGCGTCAAAGCAGTATAACGATAGCTTGCATCGAGCTGATAATTGAACTGAAACCAATTATTTTTTTTGATATCGGAATCAGGAAGAGGTTGATATTGAAATTCTTTTACGAGCTTAGAGTAAAGAAGTTTTTCTAATTTTGGTTGAATTTTAGAAAGAAGAACGTCCAATTGATTGCCTTCGGTTACCAAAATGCTATTGAGAGTATGCACATCGGCTACTGAGAATGGAGTTCCATCGGAAACATCCGCTGACGTAGGAAGAAAAAGTGCCGTACGAACAGGATTTTTTGCGGCGAAAATGCGTAGTTCACCATCTCGAGAAAACACATTAAAGGCATTGTTATCAGAAGAAGCCATAGCTCCCTGGGGAACATATGCCGTCAAAGAGTGCATTGAACCGATTGAATTAATCCACACTTCTCCACTCTTCAACAGAATCGCGTATGGAGAATCCGGTGAAACCGAAAGAACCACAAGTTGCGTTGAAGGCGCGAGTCGAGCAGTAGATCCACCAGGAAAAGAAAGACTTACACCAATTTTATCTCCGGAAACAATCTGATATTGCGAGAAAATCTCGTCTCCGGACTTTCCATTACTCTTAACGGCAGACGCATCGTAAACAGTCGCTATCGAACCGGAATCAAGATGAAGCTGAACAGAAGACACATCTTGCTTCATATAGGAGGTGTCAACAGGAATAAACCAGCCAAGACTCAGCGTTACAAACAGAGCGCAGAAAAGAGCCAAAATGAGTTGATGAGATACCTTTTTCATATATTTTTTTATTCCTGTAATTATACCACATTTATGGGATTTTAGTCAATCAAGGTAAGTTGCCGAATCCAGCTTCAAATAGTAGAGTAGCGGGGCTGAAAGAAGGCCTATTTCATAACAAACACCACCATGAAAAAATTTTTAGCTTCCATGCTCATAATCGGACTGCTGATTCCCCTATCCGTTCAGGCAACGAGCGGGATCGTAGAAACTGAAGACTACGCTCAGGCTATTGAATATCTCCATAAACGAGGAGTAATAGAAAAAGAAGTATCAAATTTTATCCCAAACAAAAAAATAAGTAAGGGAGAGCTTTATAAAATAGTGTGGGATAGTGCCGGATTCAGGGATATCAAAACGAGCAGTGTCTCAACAGGATTCCCGGATGTGTCCCCTACTTCAAAATATGCCCCCTATGTGAGAAAAAGCGTAGAAAGTGGCATTCTCAAAAAAGGCGGTTTATTTCTTCCGAATTCAAAAGTTACCCGCATAGAAGCGCTCAAAATAATATTCACGGTCATGGGAATCGGTATTACGCGTGTTTTTGATAAAAAAGAAGTGACATTCAAGGATTTACAAAATAACAACGAATGGGCTCCTCTCGGAAAAACAGCCCTTGAATTTACCATCTGGAGCACGAAACAAATGTTTAGTCCAAGACAAAAAGTAACGCAAGGCGAAGTAGCATACTTCATATACAAAGTTTCATCTCAGCTACAAGAAAACACCCCGCAACTCCAAGTAATTCAGATTCAATATCCTGACTCGCAAAGTACTTTCGTATCCAATGATGAGTTTAAGGTATTGGAAGAAGTATGGGGAAGAATTCATGACAAATTTGTTTTTCGAGACAGAATTAATGACAAGAAATTAATACAAGGAGCTATAGACGGCATGGTAAAAAAACTGGATGACAAATATACGGTATACCAAGAGCCATCAGCTGCAAAAAATTTCAATGAATCATTAAGCGGGGAGTTCGACGGCATAGGCATATCAATCGACCTCATTGAGGGAAAAATAAAAATCATCAGTCCAATCAAAGGAACACCTGCAAACGATGCGGGTCTCAAGGCAAATGATACCATCGTTGAAATCGATAAAAAAAGCGTACATGGCTTCTCTCTATCTGAAGTTTCTAATTTAATAAAAGGACCTGTGGGAACAAGCGTAGAACTAACTATTGAACGAGATGGAATAAAAAAAATCTATTCTATTGTTCGCAAAAGAATTAAATTAGATGCCGTCACCGGTGAAATGAAAGGCAATACCGGCTACATCATAATACGTAATTTTACCGAATCAAGTGGCATAGATTTTGGAGTAGTAGTAAAAAAATTACTTGAAAAAAAACCAACATCTATCATCATAGATCTACGCGATAATCCGGGCGGATATCTCGACGCATCTTTGCAAATGCTCGACCATATTCTCCCTGCAAAAACACGTCTTGCATCTCTTATTTTTGCCAAACAAGAAACAGCGAATCAATTTCTTCAGGAGTCATCCGGCATGATAGGTAGAGCAGAAGTTGATCCCATTAAACCGGAGGTAATTTTCTACGCTATTGGAAATAGTGAGCTATCCAATCTTCCTATAAAAGTACTCATCAACGGAGGAAGCGCATCCGCCTCGGAGATTGTGGCCGCATCACTCAGGGAAAACAATCACGCCACTCTCATCGGCGAAAAAAGTTTTGGCAAAGGCACTGTTCAGGAAATCGCTGATTTCACCGACGGCTCTATGTTCAAACAAACCATCGGCCGATGGCAGACCCCCAATGAAAATAATCTCACCGCTAACCCTATCGCTCCCGACGTCACTATCATTGATGATCCAAAGACGGTGAAGGATGAAGTTTTGGATTATGCACTGAGTCACTAATTTCTCTTATAAAATCAGTACTATGTTATTGACAGATTCGATAACATGAAGTTAAACTCAACTCTAAGTTGCTTTAATCTCTCATCAAAGAATATCATGGCAATGACCGGCGGTCCCGAAGGAATAAATGATGGCACTTGGTTCGCTGATCGAGGAAAAAGACAACTTTCTGGCGAAGAACGACGTATAGCGAGCGGCGAGTTAGTAAGAGTGCCGTTTGCATCAGCATTTGGCATGAATCCTTCGGAATTTGATGCTACGGTAAAAGCAAGCCGCGATGGCGATAAAGCAGCAAAGGCAAAACTCACACTAGCGCTTTCCGCAGGTACGGAAGCCATGGCCGTCATTCATCAATGCGAAGGTACGTAAAATACTCTTCCGCAGGGAGGCCGTTTATTCTAGAATTAATACGTATAATGAATAGTAGATATATTTATGAACCCAATAAAATACATCTCGCCGAATATATCGCATCACAAATGTATCAGCCTTCTTATATTAGCCTGGAATATGTACTCAAAAAGTATAATCTGCTAGCCAAAAATAGCCCTCCTTCGTTCATTACTTCTATCACGAGCAAGTCAACCCACGCCTTCAAAAACTTTGCAGGAAACTACCGCTACTCCAATATCAAACCAAGCCTCTTTACCTGCTTTGAAAAACATAGCTTTCACGGCCACATATACCACATAGCCACCAAGGGAAAAGCCCTGTTTGACTACCTCTATTTAGATTCAAATCTGGCACGCCGAAATGATAAACATCTGCGACATCAGCTTTTTGAGGAATCCGGCATCCAGTGGAACCATTTTTACGAAGAAGATTTTAAAGAATTTGATAACTATGTCTGGAAAATAAATTCAGCAAAAATGGAAAAAATTTGGCATACTATCAACGAACATTTCGAAAAGAAAAAGTTCAATGCATGGGCAAAAGAACTATTGAACTAAGAAAAAATTATGAAACTTGTGGCGGCTGCTGAATAGTGGGAGGCACCTCAGCTTTTGAAGCTTCAGGCGCCTGGATCGCAGGCTGTTCGATAACCGGTGGGGTAACGGCTGCAATAGCAGATGGTTCCGGATTTGCGGTCGATTCCGGCATCTGTACCGGTACGGGAACTGGAGGAGCAACTGGAGCTACGTGTGGCCCTGGAGTTGGCGGAGCTGAAGGAACGACAACTTCTGCCTCTACGGGAACTGGCGTAGGAGTTGGGCTTGAAGGAGGTTGCTGCTCGGACTCTCTCTGTGCCTTCGCCTCGGCAGCATCTTTTTTGGCCAAAAGCTCTTGAGGATTGGTCGTGACAATCTGATCTTCCCCATAAGAAGCAATAATCTGAATAGCGGCATGTTTGTTACCGGCAAAGAAGAGTCCCTGGCCGATACCACTATTGAGAAGAATATATCGCTCGCCCTCTGTAAGATTAAATACCTGTGCCAAATAATCCATAGCGGCAGGAGCTTGTTTCAAAAGGAGCTGCATCGAGGAGTTCGTAATAATTGGTTTTCCAAATTCTGATTTGAAAAAGTCCTCAACGTCCTGAGTAATGGTGGTAATACCGAGATAATACTTACGGGCGCGTTTAACGAGACCAAAAAGGAACCGAGCGGAATCCGGGTGCTGCATAATTGACCAAGCCTCATCCACTACGAGAATTCTTTTTTTCAACTCTCTGCGAATCTGACTCCATATATAATTCAAAATAATATACATAGCAATCGGGCGAAGAGACTCATCGAGGTCGCGGATAGAAAACACCATCAAGCCCGTACTCAAATTAACATTTGTTGGCTTACTAAAGAGACCGGCGTATGTTCCCGAAGTATACTTCTGAAGACGCTGTGCGAGATTCGAGGCACCATCCATCGTAGAAAGAACCTGATAAAGATCCTCTAAAGTAGGAGGCGGAAGGGTCGAAGGATCAACCATCTCCATGGTGATGCCTTTGAGGGAATAAACATCAATAAGTGCCCTATCCAAAATTCCCTCTTCAACAGGGGAAATTTCTCCCATCATAATTTTCAAGAGACCAAGGATAGAGATAATATTTTGTCGTAAAATATCACCGGGCTGACCAATCTCATCGGCAAGTGGCGGCGGAAGATCAAAAGGATTAATACGACGATCGGAGTTCAAAGAAAGTCGCAAATAGGAGCCGCCGAGCGTTTCAGCGAGGCGTTCATATTCGTTTTCCGGATCAATAATAATCACGTCCGTACCTAACATCATCAGACGAGTAACTTCCAATTTAACCGCATAAGATTTACCCGCACCGGATTTCGCAAACACAACCGAATTGGCATTTTCCAATCCAAACCTATCGAAAATAATCAAACTATCATTATGTCGGTTAACTCCATAAAGGATACCTTCATTCGAAGTAAGAGTAGACGAAGTAAACGGGAAAGTGCTCGACAACGGCGACGAATTCATATTACGAACCACATAGAGCTGATCGAGACAGAGCGGCAACGTTGAGTTAAAGCCTTGTTCTGACTGAATTTGTGCACGTTTCGTAAGCACTAATTTTCCACCAAGAAGACTTTCGAGCTGCTTGGCAGTATTTTTAATCTTTTTATCATCATCGGAATAAATCGTAAAATAAAGAGCAAACTGAAAAAACTTTTCCTGTCCTCTTTGAATTTCGGTACGCAATCCCTCAGCATCTTCAAGCGCCGTCTCTAGGCCCGGATCTCGAATCTTTCCCTTTTCTTGATCCATATGAATAGAAGACTGCATCTGCGTAACTTTACGCTTCAACACCTTCATAATAGTCGCCGAATCAATCGGATAGATAAACTGCGAAATATCCATCGCCACCTGAAAGTTAATCAGCGGCGAGAGCCAATTCATATCCAAATATCTCGGATACGTAAACACATAAAAAGTCTGAGCATAGAGGCCATCAACCCGAATCATGTCATATCGAATCTCCATCGCTGACGGAGCAATCAAATCACGAATCGAAGCGATCCCCTCTTGATAAATTTTCTCTGCCGCTAAAAGCTCCTTACGTTCGGCATCTGTCAATTTTCCACCGGCAAGCTGAGAAGCATCTGTCATCGAAGGAACTGGAACAGTGGTATCCACCAAGTTCTGCGCTGTCGTAACGGTCTGATTAGTATCTGCCATAAAGTTTTTTATTTCCTGCAATTATACCACACAAAGCAGAAAAATTCAACCGTGACGAAAAGATTGACATACATACGCAAAATAAAGCTAAATAGCTTCAAAATGGACGATTAGCCTGGTCAACAGAAAAACGATATGATAGAGTGACGCCGGTATTTTTAGACCCAATAAACGATGGCTGATAAATCAAAAAAATCGAGCAAGGAGATCAAAAAAGAAGAACTCCAGCAGATAATATCGACTGAAACAGAATCAATAAAGCGAGAAATTTCCACAGAAATGGAGCAGAGTTATTTGGATTACGCGATGAGTGTTATCGTTTCTCGCGCGCTCCCGGACGTTCGTGACGGTCTCAAGCCGGTACACCGCAGAATTCTCTACTCCATGCATGATCTTGGCCTTTCCGCCGGATCTTCCTTCCGTAAGTCAGCCTTCATCGTCGGTGATGTTCTTGGTAAGTACCATCCACACGGCGATAGCCCTGTATATGAGGCACTCGTACGTATGGCTCAAGACTTTGCCATGAGATATCCACTCGTTCGCGGTCAAGGTAACTTCGGTTCGATTGATGGAGATAGTGCAGCTGCTATGCGTTATACCGAAGCAAAAATGGAAAAGGTTACAGAAGAAATCCTCCAAGATCTTGAAAAAGACACCGTCGATTGGCAACCAAACTATGATGGACGACTTAAAGAGCCAAAAGTACTTCCTACAAAACTTCCACAACTTCTCTTGAATGGAACCACTGGTATCGCCGTCGGTATGGCTACCTCAATTCCACCGCATAATATGGGTGAAGTTATCGATGGAACCATTCATCTCGCCGATAATCCAGAAGCAACGATTGATGATCTTATGCAGTTTATCAAGGGGCCTGACTTCCCTACAGGTGGCATTATTTATGATACCAGCGCCATCAAAACGGCATATACCACCGGTCGTGGAGGCATCGTTATGCGTGCAGTGGCGGAAATCGAAGAACGAAAAAATGGTAAGTTTGCCATCATCGTCACGGAAATCCCCTACCAAGTTAATAAAAAAACACTCGTTGAAAAAATTGCCGATCTCGTACGGGACAAGAAACTTATCGGCGTCAGCGATCTTCGTGATGAGTCAAACCGAGAAGGTATTCGAGTCGTTATTGAACTTAAAAAAGATTCCTATCCAAAAAAAGTTCTCAATCAGCTCTTCAAGCAAACGGCCATGCAGTCATCATTCAATATGAATATGATCGCATTAGTGGACGTCGTACAGCCAAGATTACTCGATTTAAAACAGGTATTAGAAGAGTTCCTCAAACACCGAAAAGAAGTTATTACTCGACGAACACAGTTTGAATTACGTGTAGCACAGGACCGAATTCATATTTTGGAGGGCTTAAAGATTGCCCTTGATCATATTGATGAAGTCATCGCAACCATCAGAAAATCCGAAACAAAAGAAATCGCTCACGAGGCGTTGATGAAGAAGTTCACCCTCAGCGATCGACAGGCAAAAGCCATTCTTGAGATGCGTCTGCAAACTCTTGCCGGTCTAGAGCGAAAGAAAATTGATGACGAGTATAAAGAACTGCTAGGTGTCATAGAAGAACTCGAATCAATTCTCAAGGACCCAAAGAAGATCATCAGAATGATTAAAAAAGAACTCGCGGAAATTAAAGAAAAGTACACGGAGGGAAGGAGAACAAAAATTATTAATGAGGCGGTGGGACAAATTTCTCAAAAAGACACCATTCCAAATGAGGCGATGATTGTCGTTCTCACGCAGGAAAATTATGTAAAGAGAATGCCACCAAGCACCTTCCGTGCACAAAACCGTGGAGGAAAAGGCATTATCGGAGCCACAACCAAGGAAGAAGACGAGATCAGAATCGTTCGAAGCGCCATGACGCACGATGAGATTATGTTCTTCACAAACACAGGTCGTGTCTTCCAGATTCCAGTATACGACATTCCTGTCGCATCCCGTACCGCTCGCGGTCAAGCGATTGTCAACCTTCTCCAACTCAAAGACAATGAGTTTGTAACCGCTATGTTCACGGCAGGAAAAGGCATCAAGGGTGAGTTCCTCTTCATGGCCACCAAGAAAGGTCATGTAAAGAAGACTGAATTAAAAGATTTTGCCAATGTCAGAAAGACGGGCTTGATAGCCATTAAACTCCGAGAAAACGACTCTCTCGAATGGGTACGAGAAACAAACAAAGGACAAGAAGCTGTCATCGTTACTCGTAATGGCAAATCAATCAGATTCCACGAAAGTGATGTAAGACCTATGGGACGCGCATCAATGGGCGTACGAGGCATCTCACTCAAGGATAGCGATGTAGTAGTTGAGATGGATGTCATTCAAAATCCAAAAACAGCAGAACTTCTTGTCATTATGGAGAATGGTATCGGAAAATCAACAAACATGGAGGAATACCGTATTCAGAAGCGAGGTGGATCGGGAGTAAAAACAGCGAATGTTACCGAAAGAACCGGCCATATCATCGGAGCTCGCGTCATCAATGAAGACACAAACGAAGACCTCCTTCTTATCTCAAAAGCAGGACAGGTAATCCGCGTAAATCTCAAACAAATTCCATCAAAGGGTCGTGCCACGCAGGGCGTTTATCTGATGAGAATGGATCAAAAAGATATGGTTGCGTCTATGTCTACGCTCTACGCGGAAACACCCGAAGAGGCGGCAGCAGCCGATGCAGCAGCTGCGGCGCAAACAGAAATGATTGCATAAATTGTCTTCTACAGCGAAATCATTTTCGCAACGTAAAAAAAATGCTACGATGGCGCCATGAGAAAAGGCGTCATTGTTGCAATATACGTAGCACTTGGGATGATATTCCCATTAACGGCATTCGCTGCAAATGGTGATTTGGAATTATTGGCTGGCAGTGCGCGATTCGTACCGGAAAATCCAACACAAGGAAAATCAACACGCATCTACGCAAC
>CAYHGS010000005.1:27677-55621 GCA_964356305.1 uncultured Candidatus Peribacteria bacterium | reverse complement strand
CGCGATTCGTACCGGAAAATCCAACACAAGGAAAATCAACACGCATCTACGCAACAATAAAAAACAACAGCAAAGATGATCTGTATGGAACGGTAAAATTTTTTAACAAAACAAAAAATACAAATATCGGAGGTGATCAACCCGTATCGGTAATCGCCGGAAAAACAGATGATGTTTTTGTAAATTGGGATCCATACGCGGGAAAACAAACAATTGAAGTAACAATCATTCCGTGGCAAAAAGGCGATAATACGGCCAATAATTCGTACATTATTTCAGTAAATGTTGTAGGCGATTTTGATTTCGATGGAATACCGGACGGCATCGATCCTGATAAAGATGGAGATGGAACGCCCAATACGCAGGATACCCTCCCGCTTGATCCAAAGGAATGGAAGGATACGGATGGCGACGGAACGGGAGACAATTCGGATACTGATATTGACGGAGATGGATTAACAAATGATCAAGAAAAAAACATCGGAACGGATCCGATAAATCCTGACACCGACGGCGATAAAGTGTCCGATGACAAGGATGCCTTCCCGCTTGATCCAAAGGAATGGAAGGATACGGATGGCGACGGAACGGGAGACAATTCGGATACTGATATTGACGGAGATGGATTAACAAATGATCAAGAAAAAAACATCGGAACGGATCCGATAAATCCTGACACCGACGGCGATAAAGTGTCCGATGACAAGGATGCCTTCCCGCTTGATCCAAAGGAATGGAAGGATACAAATCATAACGGCACAGGCGATAATTCCGACCCGGACAAAGATGGCGATGGGATTCCAAATATAAAGGATCCGTTTCCGAGTAACATTACACCCGTTGCAACGTTACAAAACAATCAGATCAATCCGCTCATAGTATCAATAGGCGAGCCCTTTAAGCTCAATGCCGGTCCGAGTTATGACCCGGATGGAAAAATTACAGAGATAAGCTGGACCATCGATGGAAAAAAGAAATATGAAGGAGTATCCCCTGCTATCACCATTGATGAGCCCGGAAACCACGTAATCGAGTTGAGTGTAAAAGATAATAGTGGCGAAGTGACTAAAAAATCATGGACTGCCTTCGGAGCAGCTTCAATTTTCACTTCACAAGGGGGAATTGCGACCGTTTTAATTGCCCTTGCGCTTTTGGCAGTCCTTTATTATAGTACCAAGGCCTTTAGAAAGGATTCTTCGAAAGGAGAACAAAGCCAAAAACACTAAGGACAAAGCTGAATTACATCTCTCTCAACCCCATTATTATGAAATCAGGAACCCACCCAAATTACTTCTCCGATGTTAAGATCACCTGCGCATGCGGAAATATCATCGTCACCGGATCAACGAAAAAAGAGCTTAAAACAGAACTTTGTTCAGCTTGCCACCCATTCTTCACTGGAAAACAGCGTCTCGTAGATACCGCTGGACGTGTTGAGAAGTTCAGAGCACGAGCAAAGGCTACTGAGGAGAAAGCATCCGTCGCTAAATCAAAAAAGAAGAAGACTGACGACGAAGAATAAAACTTTTCTGGTGGAAGACACCCTTCCTCTGCATGAATAAGTTCAAAGCCTACATCAAGATTGGAATCATAGATGCGCTGGAAATGCGCTTCCAGCTTGTATATTGGCTTTATGTAAACATGGCACCCATCATCCTGATGGCCTACCTTTGGTCGAATGTATACTCCAAAAAAGATTCGATCGGCGGTTTTTCACTGAACATGATGGTGACCTACTACATACTCACCCGACTTTTTAACCGTATCGTATCAACCTACAGCGAAGAACGAATAGCTAAAGATATCAAAGACGGGCAGCTCAACCAGTTCATCACCCGCCCTATCAGTTATCTCGCCTTCAAGTTTGGCGAACGCATTGGCATCCGTATCATCAATCTCGCCATCGTCATCCCGATCTACGCCATAATGATACTTTTTCTGAAAAAATACTTCATATGGCAGATGTCTCTTTTGAACTTCACTATTATCAGCTTCAATCTCTTCCTCTCACTTACATCGTTCTTTCTCCTCGCATTCATCATCGGACTCATGGCTTTTTTCATGATCGAGACGCACTCACTTAACGGCCTAAAAGAGCAAGTTACCGGACTCATGTCGGGCTATATTTTCCCTTTAAGCCTCTTGCCACCTGAACTACAGCGCGTGTTCAAATATCTCCCATTTGCCTACTACTATGACTTCCCGATGCAGGTATATTTCAATCAAATTTCAACACGGGAAATGCTCCTAGGACTTGTAATTCAAAGCATCTGGATCGTGATACTCTACGGAATCTGCAAACTGATGTGGAAAAAAGGAACCAAAAATTACGAAGCAACCGGAATATAAATTACCTATGAAAACATTCGTACGCTACATCAAGCTCTATCTACACTTCATCTCAAACTGCATCACCAGGGAGTTGCTCTTCCGTACCCACCTCATACTATCGTTCTGCGCCCGTCTCATGCTCTTTGGGCTATATATCATGATGTACGACGTCATTTACAAAAACGCAGCCTCCATAGGATCATTAGATTACGATCAGGCATTACTGTATCTAAGTATATTCTTCTTGGTGGACACGATCGGCTTCACATTTTTCATCAAAAACTTTTCAACATTTCCGGAATATATATCGGAAGGAAAACTCGACATCGTTCTGACAAAACCGGTCGACAGTCAGTTTTTCGTATCAGTGCGATATTTTTCCCTTACCTCTCTTTTCTCAATGCTCCCACCACTAGGACTTTTCATACGACAAGTTGGTCGACTTGATATTGCATTAGATCCCTACCATGTATTCCTATTTGGGTTATTTTTGGTATGTACACTTATTGTCTATTATTCAATTTGGTTCATCACCAATCTCATTCTATTTTGGGTACATCGCATCGACGCGTTGCATGAATTTTTCGTGACCATATGGAGGTTTATGCAGTTTCCACCTGACATATTTCAAAACGTCATACGACTTTTCTTTCTCTTTATCGTGCCAATCCTCCTCACGATAGAAGTTCCAATGCAGGCCCTCACGGGCTCAACAATCAAAATATCCCACATATTCCTCCTAGTCGGAGCCAGCGTTTTGAGCTTGTTAATCAGCAGAATATTGTGGAAAATGGGCCTACGTCGTTACCAAAGCACCGGATGAAACCAATTATACATCTCGAAAATCTCAGGAAGCAGTACTCCTACTACAAGAAGCAACCAGGGCTTTGGGGCTCAATCAAAGGGTTATTTCATAGGGAGGAGCTATTTGTTGATGCTGTAAAGGGCATAAGTTTCGATATCCAACCGGGTGAGTTCGTGGGTTTTGTGGGGCCAAATGGAGCCGGAAAAACAACAACGCTCAAAATGCTTTCAGGAATCCTCTACCCGACAAGTGGCGATGTAAACGTCCTGGGATACAAACCATTCGAGCGAAAAACAGCATTTCAGAAACAGTTCGCTCTCGTAATGGGGCAAAAAAACCAACTCTGGTGGGATCTTCCACCTATGGAAAGTTTCCTTTTAAATAAAGCCATTTATGAAATTCCTGATGAACTTTTCAAAAAAAATTTGGAGGAGCTAAGTGAGCTACTCGACATTAAAGACATTCTCAATGTGCAAGTTCGCAAACTCTCTCTCGGTCAGCGCATGAAGTGTGAGCTCGTCGCAGCGTTACTCCACAGCCCAAAAGTCCTCTTTCTCGATGAACCAACTATTGGCCTGGATGTAGTTTCTCAAAATGCCATTCGTGAATTTCTCAAAAAATATAATCAAGAAAAAGGCGCGACCATTATTCTCACTTCGCACTACATGCAAGATATTCGCAGGCTCTGCAATCGTGTCATTATTATTCATCATGGAGAACTGCTCTACGACGGAACCTATGACGCACTTCATACGAAATATTCCGACTCGAAAACACTTGAGTTTACGGCGGCAGAAGAAATTTCAGAAAGTGAACTCCTCAAATTTGGCACAGAAATAAAGATAAAGAATAAAACCTATAGCGTAGAAGTCCCACGAGAAAAAACCGCAGAGATTACAGGAAAACTCCTAGAAAAATATACCGTCGACGATATCGTCATTCACGAACGAGACATTGAGGAAATTATTGAAGAAATTTTTATTTCGAAAAAGATGCGATCATAATAACTAAAAATATGTTTCAAATCCTCAAAAAACAAGCAGGTTCAGGCGCACGAACAGGAATTATTACTACTCCGCATGGACAGATTCACACGCCTGCTTTCATGCCAGTAGGCACAAAAGGTACGGTGAAAGCCATTAAACCGGAAGAGCTCGTAGAAATGGGTGCGGAAATTATTCTGGGGAATACGTATCATTTACACTTGCGACCCGGCGAAGAATTAATAGAAAAAATGGGTGGCCTACAGAAATGGACCAACTGGAATCGACCGATGCTTACCGACTCCGGCGGGTTCCAAGTATTCTCACTCGGCTCGGAAAAAGACTATACCGGCGGCGAAGATGAAGCGACAAAAACAGGTGTAAAAATTACCGACGAAGGGGTTGAATTCAAATCACATCTTGACGGAACCAAGCACTTTTTCACTCCGGAAAAAGTAATGCATATCGAGGCCAAGCTTGGTGCGGATATAATCATGGCCTTCGATGAGTGTGCGCCAGGAACATCCGACAAGGCCTACGCAAAAGGAGCCATGGATCGTACGCACAACTGGGTATTGAAGTGCAAAAAGGAGCATGAGCTCATTCAAAAAGATCGACCGGAAAATGCCCAACAGATGCTTTTCCCCATTGCCCAGGGAGTTATATATGATGACCTGCGTGTTGAATCAGCCAAATTTATGGCGGACCTCGATCTTCCGGGAATCGCTATTGGCGGTCTTTCTGTTGGAGAATCGAAACCTGAAATGTACCACACACTCGATATTCTTCAGCCGCATCTACCGGAAAATAAACCTCGTTATCTCATGGGCGTCGGCACTCCCGAAGACATGCTCGAGGCCGTTGACCGTGGCGTAGACATGTTCGACTGCGTCCTCCCTACCCGTATCGCGCGCCACGGCACCTTTTGGACCAAATACGGCCGTTTCCACATCAAAAACGCCGAGTACCGAGAATCAGCCCTCCCGCTCTCCCCTACCTGCACATGCTACGCCTGCCGCAACTACTCACTCAGCTACATTCGCCACATCTTCTTCGAAAAAGAAATCCTCGCGGCGATGCTTCTATCCATCCACAACCTCCACTTCCTCCTCAACCTCGCCAAAGAAATGCGCGAGCACATCAACGCGGGAACATTTCCAACCTACAAAAAAGACTTCTTAGCAAAATTTATCATTCCTTCAGGAAATAAGTCGTAAAAAAGAGTATTGACTTATATCAACATAATTTCATAAACAAGTAATTTCGCCGGCGAAATATTGAGCTTTAAAAATGCCAATCTATTAAGCATAAGTATATGCCAAACCTTCAATAAGAAATGTCAATTCACCATTTTTACTAAAAATGAGAATATATTGAGAAGAAAATATGGTACGCTGGAAAAGCTTAATTATCTATGTATGATCGCCTATCTCTCCGGAACCATTCAGAAAATACTCGAGAAGAAAATTATCCTCAATGTATCGGGCGTTGGTTATCTCGTAACCGTTCCGGCCAGTATGATTTTTACGCTTGAGGAAGGTAAATCTCTCGAGCTCTACATTCACACTGCCGTTCGCGAAGATGACATTAGTCTCTATGGATTACCTTCGGCCGACTCAATTAAATTTTTCAATCAACTCATCTCCGTCCAAGGAATCGGTCCAAAAATGGCCACGGACATGATGTCCCTTCCAAGCGACTCTATCAAAAATGCCATCGTGCAGGGCGATACTGCTACGCTCACGAGCATCCCCGGTGTTGGCAAAAAGATCGCCGAACGTCTCATTACGGAACTCAAAGACAAGATCGAAATGACCTCTACAGGAACCTTCCCACAACACGCAAAAGGTAGCCTTAAAAAAGAAAACGATGAGGCCATCGACGCCCTCCTCGGTCTCGGCTACCAGCGAAATGAAATCATCCGACGACTCAAAGAGGTACCGGAAAAGATTCAAAAAACAGAAGACATTATTCGATACTTTTTACAGAACTCATAAATGTACCGACTCAAAAAGCTCAATCAAATCTTCAAAAAAGAGCATGTAGATGCGATAATTATTAAAAATCTCATTAACGTCCGCTATCTCACGGAGTTCACAGGAACGACAGGATTTCTGATTATCACACCAAAAAAGAATTTTTTCTTCACCGACTTCCGCTACAAAGGCTACGTCGAAATGCACCTCCCTCCGTTCTATACCTTCATCGATACGGCAACACTCAGGGGTACGGGTTTCAACGATTTTCTCAAAAAAGAAAAAATAAAAAAACTTGGATTTGAGAGCGAGCACATGATGGTCAATCAATACATCAGCTGGGGAAAGAATTTAAAAGCCTCCCTCAAACCTCTGAGTAATATCGACTCCATGCTTCGAATTGCGAAGACCGACGAAGAGATCGATCGCATCACCCTAGCGCAACGATGCGCAGAAGACGCGCTTCAGAAAATCATGAAAAAGTTAAAATCCGGAAAAACAGAACAACAAATTTCTGATGAAATAGAAATAGCCGCATTCAAATACGGAGGAGAAAATGAAGTTCGCATCTCCTTCAAACCAATTGTAGGATTCGGCCCAAACAGCGCCATTCCACATCATCAAAATACCAATAAAAAATTCAAAAAAGGAGATATCGTTCTTGTCGATATGGGATTTAGCCACGGCGGTTACTGCTCCGACATGACTCGAACTTTTTTCACCAAAACTCCTACCGACTTCGAGGCAAAAATTTACAACACCGTTCTAAAAGCTCAAACGCAAGCCATTAAACACATGAAGATCGGAAATACCGGCGGAGACTGTGACAAGATTGCACGCGACATCATCACGAAAGCCGGCTACAAGGATCAGTTCGGCCACTCGCTCGGCCACGGCATCGGTCTGGAAGTCCACGAAGCCCCCGGCGTCAGCGCAGGCAACAAGAATAAACTCGTAGAAAACTGCGTCATCACCTCCGAGCCCGGCATTTACCTCGAAGGCCAGTTCGGCGTCAGAATAGAAGACATGATTCACGTCACCAAGAAAGGTCCCACAAACCTCACGAAATATCCAAAGAAATTGGAGGAGGTAATCTTGAAAGTACGATAAAAATCAGCAATCATCGCCTAAACATCCTGGAAGGATCATCTTCATCGTCATAATCAAAAGGTAGTTTGATTCACGATGCAAAAGTTAATCAATATAAAGCAATTGCAAGAATGCAATAAGATCCTCTTCGGGAAGTGGAGCGCCTTTTTTGTCAAACACTCCTACGGGAAAATTGTTGAGGAAGAATATTGGTCCACCATTTTCATAAGTCTCCAAGGTACCACGGGCTCCGGCGGTCAATGGGGTACCTTGAAATCTTTCATATCGATCAGCGTACAAAGCTCTATTATTATCGATGTATTCCTTTGCAGCAATAACAACCGGATCTTTCTCCAAATCTAGTTCCATAGCAGGGGGAGTATAAACCATGACAGCAAGAGAACCCGACCTTAAGCTGCCTACTACTCTATCCAAAGCATCAAGCGAACCCGAGAAAATTCGCGCACGCGCGCCGCTAGGCAATTTTACCTTTCCGAGCAGTCGAGCTCCTTTTGGTAGTACCTCTCTATTTTTTGTCGGAGTGCGAACCGGAGCTTTTTTTGCAGAAGCAGGTGGACGAACTATAGGAGTCGCCGGTTGTACTGCCTCAAACTTCTCAATTTTAGGAAGCTCAATAGTGAAAGTGAGGGAAGGGTTTCCGGAAAGCCTTGATAATTCCTTAGGTGAAATTCTACTTGCGACCGTAGGAACGTCTCGAATGGCCTGAATAAATCCCTCGACAGTATCCGAAAGTTTTTCAGGTTGGTAGTGAACATTTAATATTTTCCCTGTGGCTACAGCGACATCGGCAACACGTCTGTCCAATTTAGTAATCTGATCTTCAGTGGCTGTAATCTGCGGACCCATGCGTAAAATATCAAGCTCGAGTGCGCTGCGAATCGCACGATTTTCTACGGTGTCCGCAGGTGCATTTTTAAGTTTTTCCTCAAGCTGAACTTTATCCCTCTTGATACCATCAATCTTCGTTACATACACCCTACGTTGATTCGTCTCCTCGAGCGTTACGCTATATATTTTTTCGATAATCTGGAGCAACTTCATCATCATTCTCGGAGAAGACAGATTCTCAGTTGCCCGAGGGTTAAGACCAAGAGAAACCTGAGCAGAATGAACATCGACAGAAGCAACATTAGCCATCGAATGTGATCGAAGTGCTATGCCTATAGATTCAAGCGCATCTCGAAGGAAGTTTTCTAGAGGGAAACGTTGAGGACCTACCGTATTCAATTCGCCGAAAGACTGAACCATAGTAGTTTGAAGTGCACTCCAATCTGCAATCGCCTGGTCAAGCAATGCTGTTTCAAGACTATTTCGAACATGATCAGAAACACCGGCAAGCTTCGTTTTCAATTGGTCCGGAATAGAAACCGTCACAGATGGACGACGAGGAGAGTCAAATGCCGCCAACTGCTGATCAGGGGCCTCGCCAACAGCGCGCATCATCTGAGCATCGTCATCCTGAGAAGTAAAATCAGTAACATTCGTAGCAGTGGTCATAAATGAGTGTTGTTTACATATAAGAGGATCCGCATTATACGTATTATATTTATTTTAGCAAGGGCTTGTTCCAAGAAAGCAAAGCTGTTAAAGTACGGCCACATGGCAAACATCGCTGTTCTCCTCTTTCCGGGTTCGAATTGTAAGCTAGAGGCGCTCAGGGCCTGCAAACGAGTCGGGATAAACACAAAATTAGTACGATGTAATGAGATTGAAGCTGATTTCAGCACATTTGACTAAAAGGGGACCTATAAACCTCGCGAAATATCCGAAGAAAATCGAAGAAATAATTACGAAATTGAGGTAGAAGCTACCATCACCCATGCACCAGCCTTCTCTGAAACTGGCAAGCCATCTCGATAGAAGGATCCTACCAAAACACCATTCAATTGGACAAAATAGCGACCAATTTTTTCATCAAAATTAATCTGAATGTCTGGCTCATGAGCCTTAGCATCCTGAATTTTTTGGTAAGTAATCTGATAACTACTGATATTAGCTTTCACGTAGCGATAAAGAAGTGGCAACATTTCTGAAGGAGGAGCAAATGCAGAAACATCAGGAGGGCGAGCGTGGAACAATTCGAGAGACAAAGTATCACGCTCAACATTCATCTTCACAATAGCAAATCTTTCATCTGAGTCGGGCGTGCCATCGCATGCAAAGGAAGCAACAAAAACTCCGTCCATAATAAGGCAGTATCCATCATCATAAGCACCTGTTTTAATTTCAGAATTTTTAGGTGCCTCACGTCCAGTCATTTCTTTATACTTATCTTGATAGATGCGAAGATTCAATTTAACGTAATCAATAATCCAGGGGGAACCATCAAAAGGATTGTGAGGTTTCTGGATATGATAAACCATGGGCTTTGGATCATTTCTCTCTGGATCAATAACTAATGGTATCTCAAAAGGAATCCTGTGCTCGCTATTCGTAGTAACAGTCTCCCACTGCTTTGTAGAAATTCGCTGACCTATAGAGGAAAGCTTTATCATGGTCATCAAGCGGGATAAACCATCTTCAGTCACCGGAACCTCCACCACCTTACCCTTTACCTTATGCATTTCGAACCGAACTACCGTTTCGAACGACAAAGAAGAAAGCTGACTAAAGAAACGTATAATCTCATTTTTTCGTGACTGAATTTTCGACTGACGAGATTTAAATTTTTCTCTTTCTGTAGCTAATCGCGGAAGTTCTACATTGACCAACCTATCCTTTTTTGTGCGAGCAGCAAGCTGCTCTTGCTTAGATTTCCCATTCAATATCAATGCATCCCACTGTGCAATCTCTTCTTGCGATCCAGCCTCTAAACGAGAAACCTCCTGGAGACCAGAACGAATCGTAGTTATTGCACAATCATCCTCGTTCACAAGCCCAACGAGCATATTGAGAGTTTGAAGAATTTTTAAAACATTATTCAAATCCTGAAGTATTGCATCAGCAGAAAAAGATGCGTCGCCCAAAGTTCCAAATTCAACACCCCCCTTTGCCCGAAATGCATCGGTAGCTTGTTGCAAATTCGTAGATACAAAAGCCTGGAGATCTTGCAATGCCAGATTGGAACCAAGAAGATCTTGAATCCGAGCAAGAACTACTTGCTGATCATTCCTCCACTGCTCCAAAAGAGAACTATCTTCACTCGCCCACTCACGAAGAATAGAAATAAATAAAGCAGATAAAGACTGATTGCGAACCCCCTTCTTGATTGCTTCAATTTCAACAAATGGTATACCTTCCACGCCCTCTAGGGCAAGGGATACTCGCCTCTGTTTCAATTCTTTCAATTGAGAAACATCACTGTGTTGAAGCTGAAGTGGAGAGAGTAGTGCCATCGGATAAATCAAAAAGTACCAGATTGTGAATGTACCCAAAAAGTACAAATGAGTCAAGAACCATAAGTCCCTTATTTTTTTCTTGTCCAGGTCAGCTTTGCCTGCTACAGTAGGCTTACATGGCAAACATCGCTGTTCTCCTTTTTCCGGGTTCAAATTGTGAGCTTGAAGCGCTCAGGGCCTGCAAGCGAGTCGGGATGAACACAAAATTAGTACGATGGAATGAAAATGAAGCTGATTTGAGTGCATTTGATGGTTTTATTTTGCCTGGAGGATTCTCCTATGAAGATCGTGGAAGGAGCGGAATCATAGCCTCAAAGGAGCCCATTTTTGGAAAAATTCTCGAGGAAGCTGGCAAAGGAAAGCCACTGATCGGTATCTGTAATGGAGCCCAAATGCTCGTGGAGCTAGGGGTAATCCCAGGGGTGAGCATACGCAAACTCGACATGGCCCTCGCCTGGAACGAGAGAATCAAAGATGGCAAAATCCTCGGAACCGGCTTCTACAACGACTGGATTACGATCAAAAACGATGTTACGTCGGGACGATGCGCCTTTAACAACTTCCCAAAAGGAACAACCATTCGAATTCCGATCGCTCACGGAGAGGGACGATACATCACGCAGATTCCTGAATTACTCGATGAGATGATTAAGGGCGAGCAGACGGTCTTCCGCTACTCTGATGAACAAGGAAATTGTACAAACGAATTCCCCGTAAATCCCAACAACTCTGCCTATAATTTGGCTGGAGTTTGCAACACGGATGGCAATATTATGGCTCTCATGCCTCATCCTGAGCGAACAGAGATTGGAGATCCTATCTTCGCCTCCATGAAAGAATACATTGAACAAAAAAAGTATACACATATAGAGAAACCGAAGGTGGAAACAGCTTGGAATGAGAAATTCATCACGCCTTACGAAGAAAAACCCGACTATATTTTCCTCATCTCTCTCATAATTACCGACAACGAAGAGCGAACGATCGAGCAGGCTTTTCAGCGAATCGGATTTGACGATCTCAAATTGAAAAAATCGGTCTATGTGGGGATGAATCTTGAAAAAACTCCGGAAGGCGGCCCAGCAGGGTTGCCCCTTGGGGGAATCGACATAGAGAAGTCTCTTCTAGAAACCATCATCCGAAGTAACGAAATTATGAACAGCAATAAAGAAATGGTAAGTATTACCACGAAAGATGATAGAAAGTTCCGTTATGATAATACGAAAGGAGTCGTTCCTGATACCGCAGAGATATCACAAACAAATACAAACCTTCTCGTCCTCGATCCAGACAACTACACCGGAAAAGGCATCGCCCAATCACTCAAGAAGCGATATCCGGCAATTGGAGTAAAGGAAATTCGAAGAGGAGCGCAGTGGAATGTAACGAGCAGTAAGCCGCTTGCAGAAATTATTGACGCTCACTTGCTTCACAACCCCCATTCAGCAGAAGTTTACTCGCGATAATCATACATATATGTGCGGTATTTTTGGATATTTCGGACCAAAGAAAAATGCGACGGAGATCGTTATTGACGGCTTGAAGAAGCTAGAATATAGAGGTTATGATTCATGGGGAGTCGCCTACAAGACGCATGATGATATCAAAATTCACCGACAGATTGGAAAGATCGGTGAGGCTCACTTGGTCGTCGAAGATGTCGAGGGCATCGAAGAATCAATCGCCATTGGACACTCTCGCTGGGCGACACATGGCGGAGTAACGCAGGCAAATGCTCACCCGCATACCACAGAAAATCGGGAAATCGTATTGGCACACAATGGTATCATTGAAAATTACCTCGAGCTAAAAGAAGTTCTCGTACAAAAAGGTCACATCTTCACCTCCGAAACAGACTCGGAAGTTTTGGCACATCTCATTGAGGAAGAAATGAAGAATGAAAATTTTCTCAACGCAACCAAGAAGGCGTTACATCAAGTAGAAGGTCGCTACGCCGCCCTCGTGATTAGTAAAAAAGAAAACAAAATCATCGCATCCCGAAGAGGATCCCCTCTCATCATCGGTATCGGTGAAGATGGAGAACGATTCGTTGCATCCGACATTCCGGCATTCCTCAAGCACACGAAAAAAGTGCAGTATTTGGACGACAACGAGCTCGTCGTTATCGACGCGCAGGCGACAACATTCTTCAATCTCGAGACAGACAAAGAAGTAGAAAAAAGAACTATCGAAATTGAATGGACTGAGGAGAGCGCAGAAAAAGGAGACTTCAAGCACTTCATGTTGAAGGAAATTATGGAGCAGAAAGAAACGCTCTATAGAGCCATAAATCAAGACGCCGGACTCATCGAGCAGGTAGCCGATGCCATAAAAAATGCCTTCGGAACATATTTAATTGGCTGTGGAACAGCGGGGAAAGTCTGCATGACAGCCGAGTATATGTTTTCATCCATCGCGAAAAAACACGTAAATACCGCCTTTGGATCAGAGTTTCCAAACTACCATCACTTTCTTACGAATAAATCGCTTGTCATCGCCGTATCGCAATCAGGGGAAACAGCGGATACATTAGAAGCATTGGAAATCGCAAAAGCAAAAGGAGCAAAAATCATCTCCATCGTAAACGTGGAAACATCCACGATGGCCCGCATGTCCGATATCGTAGTACCTATCAAGGCAGGACCGGAAAAGGCCGTAGCATCAACAAAAGCAACCACATCTCAGTTAGCAATCCTCATGCTCATCGCCTATGCCACGGCGAATAAATTATACGAAGGAAAAGAAATACTCGTAAGCGCCGCAGGGCAGATCAATGACATGCTCAACCCACGCTACGAAGAACACATTCAGCAGTTAGCGGAAAAAATTCAGCACGCAGAAAGTATGTATATTATCGGGCGCGCCTCGAACTATCCAATGGCCCTCGAAGCAGCCATCAAACTTCAAGAAGTTTCTTATATTCACGCCGAAGGATTCGCCGGTGGAGAATTAAAACACGGCCCAATCGCACTTATTAGCGAAGGAACACCATGTATTGCACTCGTTGGAGCCGATGAAGCCAGGAAGGCGATTCTAAGTAACGCAATGGAGATAAAAGCTCGTGGCGGATACATTATCGGCGTATCTCCTCAAAAAGAAGAGGTATTTGATTATTGGATTCGCGTCCCCGACTGCGAGACCGCCTCCCCTATCGTCAACATCATTCCTGTCCAAATCCTCGCATATCAATTAGCACTGCTACGCAAAAACGACCCGGATATGCCAAGGAATCTAGCGAAGAGTGTGACAGTGAAGTAGTAGATTACTTGCAAAAATATCATTTTAACCGTTGATTCGAATCTTCGTACGTACGGAGATAGTCTTTATAATATATTTTGAAAATAAGACAATACAAGCAGCTCCCATTCGAAGCTAAATTATGGTATAATACTCTCGAAAACAAAACCTCACAATGCTCCACAAAAGAACAAAAATCGTCTGCACTCTAGGGCCGGCATCGTCCGATCTCGTAACACTCGAAAAAATGATTCGAGCCGGTATGAACGTGGCACGATTAAACTTCTCCCATGGAACCTATCCGCAATTTGAAAAAATTATAAAAAATATTCGACAGCTCTCGAAAAAACTGGATACGCCGATCGCCATTCTTCAGGATTTACAGGGTCCAAAAATTCGTATTGGAGAAATGCCGGAAAATGGCGTGGAGATCAAAGCAAATGAAGAGATTATTCTATCGACGAATCATGACAAATTCAGCACCAAAAAAGAGATAAAAATCTTCCCCGTACAGTACAGGGAACTTCATGAAGATGTTACGAAAAACGACCTCATTCTGATCGACGATGGGCTTATTGAGGTAAAAGTAACGAAAGTAGAAGGAACAAGCATACATGCCATCGCGCAGACAGATGGAATCATCAAATCGCGTAAAGGCATTAATGTTCCAACGGCATCGCTCGCTGCAGATCCGCTCACTTCAAAAGACCTGCAAGACCTGGCATTCGGCATCAAACACGATGTAGATTATGTGGCATTGTCATTCGTTCGTGAAGCGTCAGATATCATTCGACTCAAAAAAATTCTTCGTGACAAAAAATGTGCCGCAAAAGTCATGGCAAAAATTGAACGCCATGAAGCGGTAAAAAACCTCGAAGACATCGTAAAGGTTTCCGATGCGCTCATGGTCGCACGAGGCGATCTCGGCATAGAAATTCCAGCAGAAAATGTGCCAATCGTACAAAAGCGAACAATTTTATTGGCTAACATATACGGAAAACCAGTCATCACGGCAACGCACATGTTAAACTCGATGATTGAGAATCCGCGAGCTACGCGAGCGGAAATATCAGACGCCGCCAACGCTGTATTCGATCACTCCGACGCGCTCATGCTTTCAAACGAAACCGCCGTGGGAAAATACCCGGTAGAGGCAGTAGAAACGCTTGCAAGAGTCGCTCACGCCACCGAAGAAAATTTGGAAAAATACGAACACCTTCTTCCTTTTAAAATTAAAAAATTTGACCTCCCTATCTCAAGCGCAACGTGTCTCAATGCGACGAAGCTCGCGGTAGATATCAATGCTGATTTCATTGTAGCGATATCCCTCAGTGGCTACACGGCGCAACACATCGCCAAACATCGAATATACAAGCCAATCATTACCTTCACGAATAGTGAAAAGGTTCGCAATCAGCTCGCACTCGTCTGGGGCCTCAATCACATCTTCGTCAAAAAAATGAACTTCAAAAATGCCTCTCAGGAAGTAGCGCAATTCCTACGCACAGAAAAAATCGCAAAGAAAGGCCAAGAAGTCGTCACGGTCATCAATGCGAGTAAAGATGAAAATATAATATCAACGACCATCATCTAGCAGGGCGATACATTTGCTCAAAAGGCATTTTTTCCGTATACTTGCGGCGTATAAAACCTCACCTTTATGCGCATAATTGGAATAGATCCGGGAACGGCAAGAACAGGATACGCGATCGTAGAAATACGAGGACGAGATTCCCATGTACTCGATCTCGGATGCATCACCACAGAGAAAACTCAGACACAAGCCGAAAAACTCCTAGAGATAGCAAGCAATATTGAAGAATTGATTGAAAAATGGCACCCAAATCAGGCCGCCATTGAACGATTATTTTTCTCACAAAACGTCACGACTGCGGTCACGGTAGCGCAAGCCCGTGGAGTAATCCTGGAGACGATCGCGCGACGAGGAATTGCTCACGCCGAATATCTTCCACGCGAAATAAAATTATCAGTATGTGGAAATGGCGGCGCAGACAAAAAAGCAGTACAAAAAATGGTTCAAATACTATGTAATCTCAAGGCGATGCCGCAAATTGACGACGCAGCCGATGCTATAGCGGTCGCACTCTGCCATGCGCAGCATAGTGCGTATCAACAACTTCTCCATACGTAATTTCATGAAAAAATTTACACCTATTATCGCCGCAACCGCCATCAGCGGATTAATCATTACCGGATTATTCGCAACAGGGATGCTACAATATAAAAATTCAGTCATTCAGAAAAAAACAATAACAATCAATCAAATAACAAAGGACACATCATCAAAGCCTGACTCTTTGACGTATCTGCAACACATGCAGCAAGGAGATGATTATGCAAAAAAAAATATGACGACCTTAGCAATAAACGAATATATTGCCGCTAATCAGCAGCAAACAGAGAATGCGCAGCCCTACCTAAAAATAGGAAGACTTCTTTTGGAGGAAAAAAACTACACAAAAGCACAGGAAATCTATCAGCAGCTTCTCATGAAAGAAAAAGATAACCAGGAAGCTAATCTTTACCTGGTAAAGACATACATCATGTTACGAAATATAGAAAAAGCGCGTGACCTCTTGCAAACATTACCGGATAGCCAAGCAAAACAGTACTATACCGGAATAATAGCAGCCTATTTCGGACAATACGATGTGGCAAAAACAAATCTGGATGCAGCTTCAGCAATGGCAGGAGGATCTCCTGATATAATATTTAGGGCAAAAAACGTATTATCGGCGTTTAATGAATATGGTACGAATCAGGGAAGCCAAGAGATTTTTCTTAAAACGTTATTGGCAAAAAGTTTCAATCAAGTCGGCGAATATACGCTGACGATTCCCCTGCTCTTCAATGTCGTAAAAGAAAAAAAAGACTACCGCGACGCATGGATTCTCCTAGGATACGCCTATCTCAATACAGACGATAACAAAAACGCTATCGATGCCCTCGAAGAAGCGAAAAAATTAGATAAGAATAAACCCGAGACACTCTTCTTCCTCGGATTAAGTTACAGCGCCAACAGCCAAAAAGATCTGGCAGCCCAATATATCACAGAAGCCATCGATAAAGGATTTGAGCCAAAAATTCAAGCACAGCAAAAATTAGCTGAAATATATATGGAACTAAAAGATTATGAAAAAGCAGCCCTTCGATACGAAGCGGTAGTGGCACTCAACGACACGGATATCAACTATTACGTGCGACCAATGTGGCTCTATATAGAAAAAATAAATCAACCGGAAAAAGCACTCGCACTCGCTAAAAAAGCAATAAGCAAGCACCCGAACAGTGGAATGGCCTACAATTTAGTAGGTTGGGCTCAACTCAATGTAAAAGATTACGAGCAAGCAAAACAATATCTGGCAAAATCCATAGAACTAGACCCAAATCTCGCTGCGGCATATCTCAATCTAGGAACCCTACATGAAAAACTCACCAACATCGACGCGGCAAAAGAATACTACCGAACAGCGTTTAAGCTGGGAGAAGGGAGTTCCATAGGAGACTCTGCGGCGGATTCATACAATCGACTGCTCGCTCTCAATCCGAGCACAAGCACAACTCCTCAAAACCCTACGCAAAAAATGAGCTCATTGGGACAGGCGAACGTATTGCATACTTCCACGGCAACACCAACAGGAAAGCCAGAATCATTACCACCATCAGATTTTATTCCAAAATTCAAGCTTCCAGAAAATAAAAACACTCCCACTATTTCCTCAAAACTTCAACCCTTAAATACTACACCTTAAACTACATGCCATGGATATTTTTATAGGAGTCATATTATTTTATATAGGTGCGGGACTTGGAAGCTTTTTAAGTGTTGTTATCTATCGCACTCGCCACGAAATAGCAGGAATTTTTCTGGGAAGATCGCAGTGTACTCATTGTGAGAAACCTCTCGTTGCCATTGATCTTTTGCCAATCATTAGCTACGTCGGGCTTCGAGGAAGATGCCGATATTGCAAAGCGAAAATATCCCCACTTTACATTTGGATTGAAATAATTTCAGGTCTCGTGTGCACACTTCTTTATTTCAAATACCCATTCTTCAATGTCGAACTATCGACTATCCTGCCAAGTATCAATGGACCACTCTTCCTTGAGTTCCTTCGATATGAACTCATATCTCTCTCTCTCGTTGCCATCTTTTTTTACGACCTTCTCTACCAGGAAATACCTGATATTTTCACCTATACGGGAATATGTATCGCATTAATTGGAAATGTAATAAGCGGAAATCCCCTCCCTCAAAACTACATCACCGGCGCAGCATTCGGGGCAATCTTCTTTGAAATACAACTTCTCATATCGAGAGGAAAATGGGTAGGAACAGGAGATGTAATCCTAGGACTATTAATGGGGATTATATTGGGCTGGGAAAAACTTATTGTCGCACTTTTTCTGGCATATCTCATTGGTGCCATATTCTCAATCGGGCTCATCATCGCCAAAAAAGCTTCAGGAGGATCAAAAATACCCTTTGCTCCCTTCCTGGTTACAGGTACAATCCTGAGCGTACTTTTCGGCTCACAGATTATAGATTGGTACATAAAGGTACTTTTTCAGGCTTAAGCCCACATGGAACAATCGAAACATAAAGCAATGCTCATAATTCTCGATGGTTTTGGCGAGGGGAAAGATTATGAAGGAAATGCCATTACGAGAGCAAAAACTCCAAATCTCGACCGACTACGGAATGAATATCCTTTTTCATTATTAAAATGCCATGGAAATGCCGTTGGCCTACCCAAAAAAACTCAAGGAGGATCTGAGGTCGGCCACTTCACGTTAGGCGCCGGTAGAATAGTGTACCAATATCTCGAATCCATAAACCATTCTATACAAGACAAAACTTTTTTTGAAAAAAAACCGCTACTCGATGCATGTGAACATGTAAACAAAACTCCAAAAGCAGCACTGCATCTACTGGGAATGATTTCTGATCAAGGGGTTCATGCGACCATAGAGCACCTATATGCACTTCTGGAATTAGCAAAAAACAAAGGCATTAAAAAAACGTATATTCACGTCATTACGGACGGGCGGGATGTCCCTGAGAGAAGCGCCGAAATATACATAAAAGCTTTACAGGAAAAAATTATCGAACTTGGCATGGGGGCAGAATCGCAAACCAAAGCGATAATTGCCACCATCTGTGGACGTTACTTCGCCATGGATCGAGACAACAACTGGGACCGAACAAAACAAGCCTATGAACTCATGGTGTACGGAAAAGGAATACAGGAAACTGATCCAATCAAGGCAATTCAAAATGCGTATAATCGAGGTGTTAAAACTGATTATTATATAGAACCAATCATACTGGAAGATTATGCCAGGCACTCAATGATACGAGATAAAGACGCGGTGATATTTTTCAACTTCCGAACAGACCGCACGCGACAGCTAACATATTGTTTTACGCGCGAAGCAGAAATAGGTTTCACTCCTGAAAAAACAGTAAATCCATTTTTTGTATGTATGGGAAACTACTCCAAAAAAGCTCCGGTGGTATTCTCAACACCAGCAGTTATCAACAATCTTGGAAAAGTAATTTCCGATAATGGCCTGCATCAACTGCGAATCGGGGAGACGGAAAAATATGCGCACGTCACTTACTTCTTCAATAGCCAAATTCAGGAGCCATTTCCAAACGAAGATCGCGTCCTCATAGACTCTAAAAAAGTTCCATCGTACGCGCAGGCACCTGAGATGAGCGCCCGTGAAATAACCAAAAAGCTCATCAAAGAAATGGAATCGGAAAAATATGAAGTCATTATCGTCAACTTCGCAAATGGTGATCTCGTGGGGCACTCCGGTGATTTTGTAGCATCGGTAAAAGCGGTAGAGGTATTGGATGAGTGTATAGGAAAAATAACAACCATCGGACTAAAAGAAAATTACGAAATGCTCATTACGGGAGATCATGGCAATGTAGAATATATGATATACGACGAAGGCGTCGAAAAAGGCCAACCCTGCCCTTCCCACACACGCAATCCCGTACCTCTCTTCCTCGTGTCGAATACCTATAAAACTGCCACCCTCGGCAATGGCGAACTGAAAGATGTTGCGACGACACTTCTCTCCATACTCGAAATTCCAAAACCTACAGAAATGACCGGAGAAAATCTCATCACCACACACGCATGAAAATTGTCATTCTCGCCGGAGGTACCGGAACTCGTCTTTGGCCGCTCTCCAGACAAAAAAAACCAAAACAGCTCCAAAGCTTCGTAAGTAACGAAACGCTACTACAGGAAACGCTCAAGCGAGTAAATTTCGTTAAACCATCAGATATATATATCGCTACCAATGAAATTTTTTTAAAAGAAGTAAAAGCGCAGGCAAAAACATTTCACATTCCACAAAAGAACTTCATCATTGAGCCGGCACTCAGGGATACCGCCCCCTGCATCGGACTCGCCGCAACATATTTGAAAAAGCACGGATTCGCAGAGGAGGTAATGGCAATTATCTATGCTGATCACATAGTTCAGAACAAAAAAGAATTTGAAAAACTTCTCAAAATAGCAGAAAAAATAGCAAAAACAGAAAACACGCTAAATATTATTGAGGTAAAGGCAAAATTTCCAAGCGTGCATCTCGGCTATGTAAAAGTGGGGAAAATACTCAAGCAAGTAGATGGAGTAGACATTTATCAATTTGAAAATTTTACGGAAAAGCCAAATCTGGAAACAGCAAAAAAATTCCTCTCATCTTATAAATACCTTTGGAATACCGGGTTTTATGTCTGGAAAGTGGATACCATTTTGAATAGATATAGCGAACACCTTCCTGCCACCAAAGCTCGATTAGATACTATTAGTAGAACAATAGGTACAATCAAAGAAAAAATAACATTGAAGACTCAATACCCTCTCTGTGAAAAAATTTCTATCGATTATGGCATTATGGAGAAAGTAGACCCAAAAGAAGTGAGAATCGTTCCGGGAGACTTAGGATGGAGCGACATTGGAACGTGGGAGGCCATATACGATGAACTAAGCGTCGAAACAGAAGACAACCTCATCAAAGCTGATCACATAGGCATAGATACGCAAAGCAGTCTCATTTACGGAAACGGATCAAAACTAATTGTAACCATCGGACTTAAGGATCTTGTCATAGTAGACACCCCCGACGCACTTCTCATCTGCCAAAAAGGCCGAAGCCAGGATGTGAAGAAAATAGTTGAACAGCTTCAAAAAGAGGGAAAAAAGAAGTTGCTTTGATAATTATCGGAAAGACCATTGACAAGATAGGTAAAACAATAGATAATTGTGCCTTCTATTTTAAATAACACAATAATTATATGGTAAATACAATGAATACAAGCCATTCATCAGTAAATAATGTAGATCGCACACCACGTTCACTCAGCACACGAACTGTTGCAAAACTTCTTTCGGTCACTATGTCCATATCCACGGCCATTGCAGGCTGTGCAGATGACCAAGGTGTTGTTGGGCCATCATTAGTCAGCGCAGATATGGATAGTAATAACGGAAGTGTTAGTATGCCTACTGACTCAACCTCAACCGTTGACGCAGCAGGTGATATCACTACCGCAACAGACAGTGAAATAGCACCAACAGTAGCCGAGATAGCAGGAGATGCAGATATCTCAACGGCAGACATAGATTCAACAGTAAAAGAAACTTCAAGCACAATGGGAGACGTCACAAGCGCTGCTGACACAACGGTCGATACGACGACAGATACCACGGTAGCAGTAGGACCTGATTCTACGATAGATACATCAGTAGTCGAAACAATTGCTACAGCAACAGACACTAGTTCAAATGCAGCAGAAGTAAGTACCTCAACAATAGATGCTTCTTCCGATACTATTCCAAGTAGCCCAAAACAAATTTGTGAAAAGAAAAAAGCAGAAATAATTGCCGCCCTCAAGCCAGGAGCACCTGAATGTAATGAAACAATTCCCGGAGTTGGAGAAAAGAATGGAGTTTTGAATTGTGATGGAACAAATTTAGAACCAAACTGCCTAATTAAGTAAAGCTGGCCGAAAGCTCGCAAAGACTTGGAGACCAATATAAAATCATGTATAGTGCGCTAGAATTATAGTCTCTAGCGCACTTTTTTTATGCAGGAGGTAATCATCAAGCCAAAACCATGGGGTCGTGAAGTGTGGTTTGCTCACACGAAACACTATGCAGGGAAAATCTTAGAGGTAACAAAAGGCCACCGACTTTCGCTCCAAATTCATGAAAAGAAGATGGAAACACAATATCTCTATAAAGGAAAGATAAAACTCTTTATCGGGGAAGACCAAAACGCTCTAAGTGAGATTATATTGAATCCAGGCGACAAAATCGACATTCCACCACATACAATTCATCGAATCGAAGCACTAGAAGATAGTGAAATTTTTGAAGTATCCACTCCTGAGCTTGACGATGTGACAAAACTCGCAGATGATTACGGCCGCACGGGAACTGGAAATAATGAAACAATAGATCAGTCCCTCCATATACAACACCATACATTATAATTCTTATTCTTTATCTTCCCGTATGAAAAAAATACTTTCCTGGCAGCTCGTCGTTACGCTCATCGTTGCCGTACTTCTTGGTTTTTTTGATCTTCCTAACACGATCCAAACAAGGATTTTTCCATGGACGCCAAAATCAATTCAAAATCAGAAAATTCCTCTTGGTCTCGACCTTCAGGGGGGCTCACAGCTTGATTACAAAATTGATCTCAGAAAAGTACCGGTTGCCGATCAGGCAGCTATCGTCAATGGCGTACAGGGAGTAATTGAAAAACGTGTGAATAGTCTTGGTGTCTCGGAGCCAAGTATTTACCTTTCAAAATTTGGAAATGAGCAGCATATCATCGTAGAGCTCGCCGCTATAAAAGATCTTGAAGAGGCAAAAAATACCGTAGGAAAGACAATCCAATTAGAGTTCAAGGAAAAGAAAGATGCTCCGGATCCGGCAGAAAAAGAGAAGCAAACACAATATGCCAAGGAAGTATTAGGAAAAGTAACAGCAGCAAACGCAAATTTCGAAATCATCGGACAAGAAGAAGAAAAATTAAATCCAGGAAAGGCTGTATATACAAAAAATACTGACTTTACCTTCGTATCTGACCTTCCGGCAACCGTAAAAGACGCCGTAGAAAAAATGAAACCAAATGAAATCAATAAAGACCTCGTCATGGTAAACGACGAGTATGTATATGATTCTGCCGGTCAATTACAGAAATCCAATGGCGCATATATATTGAAATTAATAGAAAAAAGCCAAGCGGTGAAGAACAAAAAAGAGGTAAACGTAGAGCATATCCTCATTAGTTACAAAGACGCCGCCGACAAAAACGGAATCCAGGGAGTAACTCGTACAGAAGAAGAAGCCAAGAAACTTGCAGATGAATTGAAATCAAAAGTAAAGACACAGGCAGACTTTGAAAAAATTGCCAAAGAGCAATCGGACGATTCAGGATCAAAAGTAAATGGAGGAAAACTCGATAAGCCGGTAAACGAATCAGCCTCATATGTTCAAGAATTCAAGGATGCAGCGCTCAAGCTTAACGCTGCAGGCGAAATGAGTGAACCTACGAAATCAGCGTTCGGATACCACATCATTCGCGCTATTGATGTCAAAAGTGATGTAAAAGAAGATCAGGTAAAGCTTGAGAAAATTTTTATTTCCCTCATGCCTGACCCATGGAAAGAAACAGGCCTCACAGGAGAACAGTTCGTGCGAGCCGACGTTCAGGTGAATCCAATCGGAGAACCATATGTATCTATCAATTTCAATGAAAAAGGTGCAAAACTTTTCGAAGATATTACTTCACGTAATGTTCAGAAGCCAATAGCTATCTTCGTAGGAGGTACGCTGATTTCCGCTCCAAATGTAAGCGAGAAGATCTCGGGCGGTACAGCGCAAATTTCAGGTTCATTTACCTTTGATCAAGCCAAGACACTCGCAAGAGATCTCAATACGGGTGCTATCCCGGCCCCAATCACGCTCGTAGGGCAGCATACTATCGGTTCAACGCTCGGAGCAGACGCACTCCAGAAAAGCATGAAAGCAGGTGTTATCGGCCTTCTCCTTCTCGCGATTGCCATGATTCTCTACTACCGCCTCCCAGGTTTGATCGCCGTAGTAGCACTTTCCATCTATACCATTCTCCTCCTCTTTCTCATCAAAAGCGCCCTACCAATCGCCGCCGCACTTCTCATTTCTCTCATTATATTCGGCATATTGACCTACAAGATTCTCAATAACAAAGATCCAGGATGGGAAAAGCTCATTTCCTTCCTCCTCGCAATAGTGGTACTTATTTTCCTTACATCACTTCTTCAGTCCCCTATCACACTCACGCTCGCGGGTGTCGCAGGTGTTATTCTCTCAATCGGAATGGCTGTAGATGCCAACATCTTGATCTTTGAGCGCGTAAAAGAAGAACTTGGAGACGGACATACTCTTTCTGCAGCCATAGAAAACGGATTCGATCGTGCATGGAGCTCTATCCGAGACTCAAACTTCTCATCACTCATTACGTGTGTCGTTCTTTTCTATTTTGGTAGTTCCATGATTCGAGGATTTGCCCTTAACCTTGCAGCAGGTATTTTGATCTCCATGTTCTCAGCCATCACACTTACTCGTACATTCCTCCGAGCGGCAGCCAAGACAAAATTCGGACAAAACCTTAGTCTTTACGGCGTACGCAACCGAAATAAAACACCATACAAAATTATCGAGAAGTCAAAATACATGCTTGTCTTCTCGGGTACACTTATCGCCCTTAGTCTTATCGGTACGGTAGTATTCGGAGTCAGGCTCGGTCTCGACTTTACCGGAGGAACATTGATGACCGTAAAATTCGATAAAGCCATTACCGTCGAAGCAATTAAGGCTGAGTTTCCAACAATACAGCAACAGATCAATGGCTCACTGATGACTCCCGTTGCAGCACCTGCTGTCGCCGGAAAAGATGGAACTGTCACAGGAGTATCTATTCTGGATACAACCGTAGTCACTCCGGCTATCGGAGAGAAAGTTGACCTCGCGACGGCTCAAGTAGTATCCAAAGAAAACAGCGTATTTGAAATAAAAACGAAAAATCTAACAAACGCACAGCATGATGCTTTCATCAAAGGTATGAAAAATAAGTTCGGCGCGATTGAAGAATTAAGTTACGTCTCTGTCGGTCCGACTATCGGCGACTCAATGAGACAAAAGGCACTCTTTGCCATCTTTCTCGCTTCATTCATGATCATTCTCTTCCTTGCATTTTCATTCCGTAAGGTTCCAAAAGAGGTAAGCTCATGGAAGTTTGGTATTTGCGCCGTAGTGGCCCTCTTACATGATTTATTTATTACTTTTGGTCTCTTCGTCTTCCTCGGATACTTCTTCGGAGTAGAAATTGACGCCCTCTTCATTACGGCCATGTTAACCGTCTTGGGCTTCTCCGTTCACGATACGATCGTCGTCTTCGATAGATTACGAGAGCACCTCAATCGAGGAGAAAAAGGCACACTCACAGAGATTTCCAACCGATCTCTTACAGAGACAATGGCTCGATCAATCAATACTTCTCTCTCTACATTGATCACACTCAGCGCACTTCTCATCTTCGGAAGTGAGTCAATTTTCTACTTCATCCTCGCGCTCTTCGTCGGTATCATCATTGGTACCTACTCCTCAGTCGGCGTCGCCTCTGCCCTCCTCGTCTGGTGGCAAAAAAAGTCTCAGTCATAATTGAGACACTGGAGGGACAAACAAAGCTAAAATATCAATGGAGTGGCCTCATATACGGGGTCACTCCATTTTTACATAAGAATCCCCTACCAAAACGACAAAAAGTGAGTATAATAAGCGCGTCCTAATCGTCCACGTGCACCAGTAGCTCAGGGGATAGAGCATTTGTCTTCGGAACAAAGGGTCGGGGGTTCGAATCCCTCCTGGTGCACCATAGACACAAGCATGTGTCGGATCCTATTCCGGCCTTTCGGCCTAACAATACCACAAAATCATATTTTGGCTTTTTATAATGCCATCATTTTGATACCATATGCCCTATGGCAAATTTAGATGACCCACATGAGCAGTATCTTGCAAGAAGAGCAAGGGACAGTATGCAACTCGATCTGAGGGGCATCCACGATATGCAGGCCAAAGTACTATCTAACCAACGGCCCTACACTTATAACCATAATGCAGGTCCACGCGAAGTAACACTATTAAACTCGCGAGGCGATGAAATGGTAGATGGACTAGACAATATGAATACCACGCTGAGCGATGCGGCAGATTTAGCAGATATAAATGCAGATATACAGGCCGGAATAAGTCGCGAAATAGCAACCGAACTAAGGTGGATTAGAGAAGGCACCGATACGCTACCGGAAATTCATGGAGTACTTGAGCATATCAGTGCTGCAACCTTTGGGGAATTAGCCCTCCAATCTATTGGCATAGGGCTAAATATTCAAAGCATGGTGAGAGAAGGTGATTATCACAAAGAATCCATGAGGGGAATTCAGGGAATGAGCGAAGATATAGATGAAGGACTCGGGGAAATTGTAGAAGAAATACAAGAACTACGAGTAGAAATTGGAGTGGGAAGTGAACAAATAGCTTCTACTATGATAGAAACTTCCAGGGCGATTATAGAAGCAATAGGGGGCGGTTTTTGGGAACTAGGTTTGCTTATGGTAGAGATAGAAGAGAGAAAGTCGGGCGAACTACGTGCGCTAGGAGGAAACATTGCTCATCATTTTGAACTACTTAACCGAGAGGAGGAAAGACGTCATCAAGAACTCATGTCGGCCTTAAACTATTTTAGTGCGAATCGGCTTGCCATTGAAGCCGGTCAGAAATATAAATCTGCAGCAGCTCAATACAAGATAGGCAATTTCCGCATAGCTCTTAAAGATATTCGAGCCGCCCTAGAACTAAAATCCGACCACATACCAAGTCTCATGCTCTATGGAAAAATTGCAGCTGCACGTACGCGATGGGCAAATGCCAAAGATGCTTTCTATAGCGCAAGTCAGCACGCACTCTTGCAAAAAGACGAGACAGCATATCAAGCCTCAATCATCGAGCTTTCAAGAATCGAACGTCTCGTAGGGAATCAAAAGCAAGGAACAAAGATTCTACAAGAAGCAGCTGAAGGAGAGGGAAAGGAAATTTTTAAAGATGAAGTTCTTTCCCATATTGAATTTGAGCTTCTACGAGTACGCGCTCCCGAAATAGTAAAAAATATGAAAGCAGAGGGCGAAGCTCATGATTATTTCTGCAAGATCAATGGAAAAATAGGATTTAGCCCCACCCCTCAAAGAGAAAAAGAAAACGGAGCGTGGTTGCGAAAAAAATTAAATGAGATAATCATTAAAAGTCCTGAATATTGGAAGGAACTACGGGAAGGATCACATTTTGCAAGCTTAAGAAAAGAAATGCCATACATAGTGGCTGGACCATTTATTCGTCTAATAGAAATTACAGGGGAGGCGTTCGGAGGACTCAATATTCACGGAAAAAGCAGGGAGTGGCCGGACGCCGAGAGCGATTATGATCGTGATATAATTGCAGTACATCAGAGAGCATGGAATATTATATCCATCATGGATATGAATAAAGTGGCCGCATCTCCAGATGTTCTTAAAAAAATAAATAAATTTGAGGCAATTATTCTCAACGAAGATAAGAAAATTAGGGAAAGAAGAATGAGTATGAGGAATAAAAATAATAGACTGGAAAAACCAAAAATTCACATAAGAACAATTGAGTCTTTTCAGAGAAGACTTGATGAAAATATTTATCCAATGCTTGAAGAATTGGAAAGAATCGTACCGAAACTCTCGAAGTAGAAAGAACTATTCCATTAATTCTTTATTTGTGAAAAAAGAGGAGTGCATACGCACCCCTCTCTATTCCTTTAAAATATTTCCTACAAGATATTTCTATCTAATATTAGAAGCAACGGCCTTTGGACCAAGAGTTACATCTGATTGAACAGGTGATTCTCGCATAGCAAGTTCGGCACGCTTTTCCGCTCTTTCGGCAAGTTCCTTTCCGTTAGCGACTGACTTTGCGATAATATCCCTACCCTCCTTCGTGGCAAGGTCATAGTACTTGTCTTCTAATTTGTAGATAACTTC
>CAYHGS010000005.1:0-27577 GCA_964356305.1 uncultured Candidatus Peribacteria bacterium | reverse complement strand
CGGCATGGGCGACAAAATGCTTAACGTTGATGGCGCCGTCGTTGACGTAGTTAGCGGCAAATTCTGTGCTGGAAGCGAGCTTGTCCCACTGTCGACCGGCAAACTTAGTAGCAGCGGCAACTCCCTCGGCGCCCCATGCGATGTTGTCACGGACTTTGTCAGCGACAGTATCGTAAGCGATGAGGGTAAGACCGGCGGTGATCTTGGCGGTCTTCTCTACACCGGCGGCAACAGCGGCGTAAGCTTCTTTACCCTCCTTCGTGGCAAGGTCATAGTACTTGTCTTCTAATTTGTAGATAACTTCAGAGGTAGCGACCATCTTGTCGAAGGCGGCCTGACCGGCATGGGCGACAAAATGCTTAACGTTGATGGCGCCGTCGTTGACGTAGTTAGCAAGGAAGTTGACATTAGAAGCCAATGTATCCCATCTCTTACCGGTCCATTTACCGGCATCAGCCATCTGTTCTCCAGTCCACTTAACGTTATTGGCTACACTATCAACAATACTGCCGTATGTCTTATCAACGGCATCAGTGTAAGCATAAAGTCCTCTTTCAACAGTTCTCTGAGCACGACCCAAACCATGACCGGCACTGTCAACGGCGGATTCCACACCCTCGCCTACATCGCGAATGAATGCCCTAGCGACAGATCGAGAATCATCTTTTGCTGCAATTTCAGCATGGGCACGCTGATCGGCCGCAACCTTTTCTCTAGCATCCGCCTCAGCCTTAGCAATATCCGCATACGCTCTTTTCTCCATTCTATCAATTTGCTTCACGAACAAAGATGCAAGATCCGCACTACCCATAATACTTTTCTCCGCGCTGAGTGAGCCGTTATACGATGAGACTGAATTTCCCTCATAGTCTCTCTTGTCAGGACCCCCGAAAAGCACATTCCATTTTGCAAGATGTCCTTTGATTTTATGTATTACGAGAGCATAAACCGTATCTTCAATAGACTTCAGGTTCTCCTTAGCAAAATTTGGATTACGCTTCATGGCCTCCGCAAATTTGTTCTGATCGCCGGTGGCGTCAACAATGGCCTTCCATGAATCCTTTTGCTTTGAACCGGCTCCAAAAAGCGTATCAAAATTTTCATAAAAGAGTTTAGCCTTCAAATGCAGCTTGTCCCTACTTTCCTTCATGGCTGCGATTTCATACTCATTACCTTCAGCGTCCAACGTTTTGTCGGCAGCTATAGGCGCATATGCTTCACCGAAGAAATTAGAAATAGCTTGAGCGGTCTTTCGACCAACCTTACCGTCGACTCCAACATGGAACATCTTCTGAAGAGCCTGAATATCTTCATCATAAAAACCAAGACTTTTAAAACGACCATTAATTTTCTCCCAATCGCTCTTGGCATATGATTTAATTCGAATAGCATCGAGTACATCATCTCGTTTATCAACAAGCTTAAGAATTTGTCTCACACCATCTTGTTTTTCAAAACCTTCAAGCTCCTTCGTAATATCTTCCGTTAACTTCTTAAAAACACCGATACCATCATCCTTAACACCTTTGACTTCCTTGATACGTTTATCCTTAATCGCATCAAGCTTTTTCCGAATCGCCTCTTTATATTGTGGATCGACGCCTCGGAACTCAGCCAACTTAGCTTCGATAGCCCCAATTTTCTTCTGTACGCTCGCCTCATTTACGATATCAACCGTCTTGTCGGTTTGCTTCTCCTTCAGCTCACCTTCCTTTTGACGAATAGCCTGAACAAGCTTATCTGGAGCCCTGCCTTCAGGATTTGCGGCAAAAATAAAATGATGTTGACCAAAAGATACCTGACGAAGACAAATGTGATTTTTCATAAAGAGAAATTTAAAAAAATAGTATTAAAGAGCGTTAAGTGTAGTAAGCATATCATCAGCCTTTGCAGACTCATCTGTTTCCATTTGTGCCTGAACAGAGCCAAGTTCGGTTTTCACAAGTTCATTCATTTGACGCGAAGATTCATTATTAATATGAGACAGGGTAATTTCCTCCTGCTCTTTCATTTGCTGAGCCTTATTTTCCGCCTCCAACAAGAGTGCCTCCAATTGAGAAGAAGCCTCAGGGGAAAGATACGAAAGCATTTGCGCATATGCTTGTTTTTTCTCCGGAGTCAAAACGGTACTTTTTGCAATCAGAGAAGAGAGCAAGAATGAAGGCATAGAAATTTGTTTTTATATTTTTTTACTTTTTACCATTATATCATATATTCAATATATACGCAAGTACCCTTTGCATCCTGCTCAAGCGAAGAGCAGTACAGGAAAAAGAATTGTCAAAATATACATTTTATGTTAAAATGAAAAAAAGAATCAAAAAATAAAACAAAAATGAACCTCGAAAAGCTCAAAGATCCAGGGACACTAGGTTCACTTGCATCTATCATATCGAAATTTACCGCAAGAACAGATGTTGTATTCGGGAAAATGCTCCTGGGAAGTGCCACACCAATGCTCATTGCTTTCATAGAAATTGCATCTGCATGGCTACTCCTATTCTTCTACATCGGCGCAAAGCCTTTTTTTCAAAAAATGCGCGAATTGGAAAAAGTAGAGTTTATCTCTATCACCATTTCGGCCATTCTCTCGAGCGTACTAGGTCCGCTTTTATTTCTTCATGGACTTAAGCTCACAAGTGCTATCAATACCAGTCTTCTCGTAAATCTAAATCCCCTCTTTCTCAGCATTGTTGCCGTGTTTATCTTCAAAGAAGAACTTACAAAAAAACTGCTTGTAGGAGTATCCCTCATGGGACTTGGCACGCTCTATCTCTCAACAAAAGGATTCACAGAAGGAATGACATTAAATAATGGCGATTTCCTCATCATCCTCTCGGCAATGAGTTTTTCACTAGGAACACTTATCTTTAAAAAATATGTTCATACACCGAATATAAGTCTTTTAGTGGCCTATAGAGCCATGATTGGAACAGTTATATTGGGAGGAATCTTATTTTTCTTTTACAAAAACGACCTAAAGGAAATTTTTCACCTTCAATCAATACTCCACATCTTAATCGCCTATGCTCTCATTGGAGTCATCGCTACCTACGTTCTTCATTATTATGCCCTAGAGAATACAACAATGACCAACAATGCCCTTTTCACGCTTTCATCACCTATCATCGGCGTCGTATACGCCAGCGCCTTTCTGGGGGAAAAAATCGAGTTCGTACACGTAATCGCCATGATTATTATGATTTGCGGACTTTTGGTAACGAAATTCGATATGATACAAAAAACACTTATTATGACGAAAATGCGCTTCAAGCATTTGCATAACAACTAAGCCTAAAGACTTCCAAGTTCTCCTCGCAAAATACTTCTCAGACCCACAAAAAATGTGCCAAAGTGGCTCTTTCGACGCGAGTGATACATATCCTGCACCGTGGATTCTAGTCGGGAATCCAACAACGATCCCCATACACGAGCCACCAAAAGATCAAAATCCTTATGTTCAATAGCGAATACCTCTCGAAATGTCTCAATTCCTTTCTCAAAAATAAGCTCAGACATAAAAGGACGATACTTCTGGCAAAGCTTGCTCAAGAAACAATATTCATCCAATAAAGTCTTATAAAGTACCGTCCACTGCGCTGCCGTACCCCGAAAACCAAGAAAATCCCTCAAACCGCCAGGACCGGCGTTCTCGAACACTTCAAATGCGGCTTCATCATTACCGTCGAGGTAATAGGCACAAAGCTGAGAAGAGGTAGTATTCATAATTTTACATAAGAAAGGATTACTACTATACCATTACAATTATACTTGTCAAATAGTTATTTAAGGGTACAATAAGGGCATGATGACACCACATACGCACATCCCGTCAGTCGAAATTGAGCCGGAAATCGATGCCAGCCCGCTCATGATAACTATAGTAGAAGAGGCTATCAATGGGAACAATGCTCAACCCGTAAAAGCATTTCAAGAAAGATTAAAGATATTCGAAGAAGATGAACTACACATGCTTGAAAAATACATTCAAGGTACGCACTACAAGTGTATACAGCATGAATGCGTGAAGGAAGTTGAAAAAGCAAAAACACGTAAAGATTTCTCGCTTATCGTAATTGATGAATGTATAGCGCGACGTGATGCAAAACTACAAATTGCCATGCTGCTTAGGAGTATAGTGCATGAGGCCTTCATAGTCAGCGGCGACAAAAGAATGGAAGCAGCAAGAAATAGATCAATCCAGTTAAGAACATCAGGAGTTATCACGGGACATGAAATAACTTCTCTAAGTAGAGCCGAAATCTCCGATATCATGCGAGAACCGAAAAAAGAAAACGAAACAGTACACTAATTCATATTTTACGCTACAATTCAGACATGTTTGCACGCGTATTGCTATTTCAGAAGACCGGACTAAACACCGACACGCTTACCTACGATATTCCTCAAGAAATGGAAGATATTGAGGTGGGCGCACTCGTCGAGGCTCCCCTAAGGAATAATGTCATCAAGGGCATTCTTTTAGAGAAGACAGATGTAGGCATTACGAAAGGGAAGATCAAGCCAATGACTCGGATCGTTCATCCGAACATTTTAACCGGTTGGCAGATGAATACACTCAACTGGCTATCAGAAGAATATCTCGCGCCACAGTGGAAAATCGCACGACAGATGATTCCCGAGCAAATCGCAGAGGAAAAAATAAAACTTGAGGAAGTGGGAATAATGGATACAAAACAGAAAAAAGAAAAACCCACCGTCTCATATCTCCTCGCCCAAGACCGCGAGACAATCCTTCTCTCGCTCAAGGCCAAACTACAAAAACACGCAGCAGGACAGACGATTATCGTCACGCCGGCAATCAGTATCGAACCATTCTGGATCAAGGAAATTGAAAAAGAATTCAATGCCATAAATTTGTCTAAGGCGACAACGCCAAAAAGAAAAGCAATAGCCTGGAAAGAAATATTTGAGGGAAAATATTCAGTAATTATTGGCTCCAGAAGCGCACTCTATGCCCCTGCAAGAAATCTGAAAAATATCATCATTATCAACGAACATGATATAGGCCACAAAGAAGACCAGCGTCCGAAGTTTCATACCAGAGAACTGGCAGGATACATTTCACAACAGGCTGGGGCTAATCTCACTCACATAAGTACATCCATTTCATTAGCCGCTTGGCACCAAGGGGTAACTCAAGACCATATCGCAATGCCAACACCACAGCGACGAGCGGATACCTCAATCAAATGGATCGATATGCGCGATGAGCGAAAGAAACATAACTACTCCCCTATCGGCGAAGAGCTCCTCGAGGTACTCCAGGCGACCATGAATCACGAGTCGCAGGCGATTCTATTTCTCAATAAAAAAGGAAGCGCGAACTGCCTCCTCTGCAAAGACTGCGGATACATCCCCAAATGCGACATCTGTGAGCGAAACCTCGTGGTCAAACAACAGCGCAGTGGCCACGACATCCTCCAATGTATCGCCGGAGACCGCGCAAAAGATATGCTCATCGCCTGCCCGAAATGCGGTGGACTAGATTTAAAAGCGGTCGGAACAGGACAGGAAAAAATAGAATCCATTCTCCAAAAAGCACTGCCGGACGCGAACATCATGCGTTACTCCTCGGACACCTTCACGACTCCAAAAGAACAGAAAAAAATTCTCAAAGATTTTTCAGATAAAAAAATTGATATCTTAATTACCTCTCAGCTTCTCTATAGTCTCGCGCCTGTGCCACAAGTTCCCGTGGTGTGCGCTCTCAATATCGACACCTCGCTGATCATCCCTAACTTCCAATCCGCCGAAAAAACCCTCCATCAACTTCAGGAGATGCACACCCACCTCAAACCAAAAGGACTCTTCATAATTCAGAGTTATCTCCCGGAAACTCCTCTCCTCAAATCATATGCCAATAACACACTCCAGGAGTGGTACGACGGGGAGCTAGCCAGCCGAAAAACCTTCAACTATCCGCCATGGAGTCGTATTATTTTTCTCACCAGTTTCAAGAAAGACCGTATCAAAGAAACACTCGATCAGACGATGCAATATCTCGCAACTACTCGCCCTCATCTCAAGATTCAACACGCCATCAAAATGATGGGTCATATCGCCAAGCATTACTTGATTATTCGCGGAATGGAGTCGGTTGATGATCTGGAAACAATCAAGAAAATGCCGGATATAATCTTGGATTTCGACTCACCGTATTTGTCATAGAATAAGTTAAAGCTGAAATTTGACAGATAAATGTAAGCAGGTATCATAAAAACTCTTAATAATATACCCATGACTCAGCCAAACGTAGCTACAGACACACTCAAGGATCTATCAGCTCACTTGGTACATGCCACTAATCAACAAGGTGCGGCACCGGAAGTCTCGGAAACAAAACAAAAACTAATACAACAACTCTCCAATATCATCGGCTCACTCAAGATGCCTGCAGCCGTTGAAATGGGTCGCGTTAAAACAAAAAGGGTAATAATCGAAGGAAATACCATAACAGGATGCATAAGATTTATGCCAAAAACAACGGACCGATTCGGACGTGGAGAGGGAGTGGTGAAAAACACATCGGTTTACATCACTGGACCGGATGGAGAAATTGGATTACATGCACAAACTACATGTAATGAAAAAGATAACAAAACGGCGATCTGGTGCATAGATATGAATCCCGCCACATCAGAAAAAGATTCAAATATACAACTCTATAGATCATCTCTTGATGACGGAACAAAAATATTCAATCCGGCACTTGATGAAGAAGCGCTCACTGGAGCGATCAATATGTTGAGCCAGTTTAATAAAGCACGAAACATACAAATCATTCCGACTCGAGAAAATGAAGCGGCAAGAGTGCAGCTAGCCATAGCGAGAATGGTAAAAAGTACATTAGTAAACAAAGAATAAACAGTTGCGATGACCGGCGTTTTGATAGTCGCCCTAGAGGAAGTAGTGGCTATATTGGTCTCCGATATTTCTGCACCATCTGATCAATGACATACTTCGGATCACTCTCATCTGCCTCATCCAGAATTTTCCACTCTCTCGGTAGGATATATTCATCCTCAATAAGTCCCAGATGTACCATCCGCTCATGTGGCTTACACAAGGCCACAATTCGACTCGGATCATGTGTTTTTTCTAATGCAAACCTTTGTGTATGATGCAAAATCTCATATTTTTTTATACAAGTTCCAATTTCACACACACCCCTCGCCCTATCTACAACATATCTCTCTATCGCAACCGGAATATGCCTCGACTCGGTTACTTTTTCTGCAGGTTTCCCTTGAGCCAACATTTTCTCTCTCATCTCAAGGAGTTCTTTCATAAGCGCATTCCAATTTCCATCTTTTCCTTTTAATTTTTCCAACTTCCTCGCCACCTCCGGATCAAGATCAAGAGCAATGATCTTTTTTGCAATGGCTTGCTGCTCAGGAAATTCGTCATTTTCCAACGTCCTAGGACGTTCCATTTTCCATTCGCGCACATACATTTCCAACGTATTTTTACTCATCAACCTTGCCTTCTCCGCCAAAAAGTCCTGATTAGTTTCATTCAAAATAGTCATAAGTGGTTTAACACTATTAATCCCCTTTTCCTGAATAACCTGCCTAATCGCGGGCATCCCTTCAACTTTTTCTAAAATACGGAGCGCGTCATTCACCGCCTCACGCCCCATCCCCGCCAACACACGAGCATACGTATATACTGAATCAAATCCTTTCTTCTCCCACACTCGCTCACGCACAATCTCAGGAAGTAACAGGGCACACTTGCGTGTCCACTCACGGGCATTGCGACCGTACATCCGGAATCTGAAATGTAAATTCTGAACCTTCGAGGATGTTTGCATAAAAAATGAATCAAAAAATACAAAGAATGTATCTAAAATGATACTATCAATAATGCAAAAAGCCACACCAGTAAGCCACTTCAACGTGACACAGAGGGCAAAGTATTATACAGTGAGCATTTACTCACCTTAAAGAAAAATACAAACAAAAAATAAGCCTCAGAGCAAATAAAAGCACCAAATATCCCCTCTCGACAATGCAACCAAAATCCATTACACTCATAACATGAAAAAACGTGTTCTTTCGGGGGTACAGCCAAGCGGAGCAATCCATCTCGGAAACTATCTTGGGGCGATTAAGCAGCATATTGAAATGCAGAGTAATCCTGATTTCGAGTGCTTCATTTTTATCGCAGATCTTCATGCACTCACAACGGTTCGTGATGCAAAAAAACTAAAATCACTGACGCTCGAAGTAGCACTCACCTATCTCGCACTCGGTCTCGATCCGAAAAAAGCAATATTCTTCAAACAGAGTGATGTAGCAGAGCACTGCGAGCTAGCCTGGATCCTGAGCTGCGTAACACCATTCGGACTTCTCGAACGTGCACACGCCTGGAAGGATGCAGTAGGGAAAAATAAGAAGGAAAAAACAGTAGGACTCTTTACCTATCCTGCACTTATGGCAGCGGATATTTTGATATACAAACCAAATCTCGTACCGGTTGGCAAGGATCAAAAACAGCACGTAGAAATTACTCGAGACATCGCAACCTCTTTCAATTCACATTTCGGCGATACGCTCACTCTTCCGGAAGACTTCATCAAAGAAGATGTCGCCGTGGTTCCCGGAACAGATGGCCAGAAAATGAGCAAGAGTTACGGTAATACGATTGATATCTTCGCACCTGAGGCAACTCTCAAAAAACAAGTAATGGGAATCATAACCGACTCCACGCCCGTCGAGGATCCAAAAGACCCATCAAAATGTCATGTCTTTACACTCTACAAACTCCTCGCCAACAAAGAAGAAATTGCAGACCTCGAAAGCAAATATAAAAAAGGTGGTTTTGGATATGGGGAAGCCAAGAAAATCCTCCTCGCCAAGATCCTCGAAATATTCGCTCCAGCAAGGAAAAAAAGAATTGAACTTGAGGGCGATTTAAGCTATGTTAGCAGTGTGCTCCAAGAAGGAGCAAGTCGAGCAAAAAAGGTCGCAAGTGAGACCCTCGACGAGGTCCGAAAAAAGATCGGCACACGAGGATAGTGCTTCTTTTCTTTAATTAATTTATGCAGACGAAATACATATTTGTCACAGGTGGCGTATGTTCTTCCCTTGGGAAGGGTATTGCCGCCTCTTCTATCGGTACTCTTTTAAAGGCTTCGGGATTCAAGGTGTTCATGCAAAAACTCGATCCGTATCTCAACGTGGATCCGGGAACCATGAGTCCCTTTCAGCATGGCGAGGTATTCGTCACAAACGATGGCGCAGAGACAGATCTAGATCTAGGCCACTACGAGCGCTTCATCGATGAAAATCTTTCAAAATATTCATCCGTCACCACGGGAAAAATCTACGCTGATATTATCAGTAGAGAGCGCAAAGGCGAGTTTCTCGGTGGAACGATCCAGATCGTCCCTCATATCACCAATGCCATTCAGGAACGAATTAAAATAGCCGCAAAAGATTCCGGAACAGAAATTATGATCATCGAGATCGGTGGAACCGTCGGAGATATCGAAGGTCTCCCATTCCTCGAGGCGATCAGACAGATGCGTCACAAGCTGGGAGCAGAGAACACATTATTTGTTCACCTCACGCTCCTACCTCATCTACAAGCCACAAAAGAACTTAAGACAAAACCAACACAAGCATCCGTACGAGAGCTGCGAGCCATCGGCATTCAGCCGGACATCATCATCGCACGCGCTGACCTACCAATCACCAAAGACCTTCTTCAGAAAATTTCACTCTTCTGTGATGTTCCACTCGAGGCAGTCATCTCTGCTCCGACACTATCTTCGATCTACGAAGTTCCACTTCGATTCAAAGAGCAGAACGTCTCGGCACTTATTCAGAAAAAACTCAATCTTCCAAGCACCAAGCCAAAACTAAAAGAATGGGAAACGCTCGTCGCCAAAATTAAGAAGGAAAGGAAACCACTGAATATCGCTCTTGTTGGAAAATACACCGGATTAGAAGACGCCTATCTCAGCGTCATTGAATCACTAAAAATCGCCTGCTACCACCAAGAAAGACAACTCATCACGCACTGGATCGATGCAACAGACTTGGAAAAAAATGATAAACACACGCAGGAAGTCCTCAAATCCGTCGACGGTATCGTCGTACCGGGAGGATTTGGAACACGAGGAACCGAGGGCAAGATTATGAGCGCAACATTCGCCAGAACGCACGCCGTCCCCTATCTCGGCCTTTGCTTAGGTATGCAGCTGATGACGATTGAGTTCGCGCGACACTGCCTCAAGAATCCAAAGATTACATCAGAAGAATTCGACGAAGATGGAAAGGCAGGAAAAGAAAACCACATTATCCACTTCCTTCCAGGTCAGTCAAAAGAAAGAGAAAAAGGAGGAACCCTTCGTTTAGGTGCATATGAGTGCCAACTAACAAAAGGAACAAAAACCTATGACGCCTACAAAAAAACAACCATCGAGGAACGTCATAGACATCGCTATGAGTTCAATAACACTTTCAAGGAAAAATTAGAAAAAGCCGGAATGACCTTCCCGGGAATGAATATCAAACAAAATCTCGTAGAAATCGCCGAGCTTCAGGATCACCCATTTATGATCGGGTCGCAATTTCATCCTGAGTTCCTCTCGCGACCAAATAAGCCGCATCCCCTCTTTGCAGCCTTTATTAGCGCCGCCATTAAACATGCCAAAGTATAGTTATACCGTTATTAATCAGGAGGGTCAAAAACTCACCGGAACTATCGCGGCGGATACGGAAAAACTTGCACAAGAAAACCTAAGCAAGTTGGGTTTTCCTATCTTAGACATAACGGAAATTCCCGAAGAAAAAGTCGAGGAACTCACGAGTGAATCGCAAAAATTCGAGTTTCATGCCATGGACCAAAACGGAAGAAAAGTAATAGGAAGTATAGGTGCCGAAGATAAATATGCTGCCTTCAAAAGACTCATTACCGAGTATCACTTTGCGGTAGAATTTCTCTATCTCTCATCGCTTTCCCCAGAGGCAAAAGAGGAGGAAAAGAAGCGAGGCGTTATGGACCTCTATGGAAAACTCAAGGCAGAGCAACAAAAGATTGAGACCATAAAAGGAGTAGGAAAAGAGCTCATTAATGAAGAAGAGGAAGCTTTATTTATATCAAAACAAATTGATATAATTTTAGAAAAAATAAAAGAAATGTCAGAAGAATTCAAGGACATCGTAAAACCGGAAGACAAAACCACTATCGAGAAAAGGGCTGATAGACTGTCAAGAATGCGCACCAGTAAGAATTTGGAGTACGTAAAGCATCTTGCTGAAGATCTCCTACTTTACGTGCAAAACGAAGAAATTTTTCTATTAAAAGAACAAAACGACAAAAAAATTCAATCATTTCGATTGGATATGAAAAAACTTCTCAATCAGCTCCATAGCGAAAAAGTAAGCGTATCTCTGCGTCAAGATATCCTCAACAATGTCAATGCATGGCTTGAAAAACACATAACAAACAACGACGCACCTGCTATGTGGGAAAAAATCATTGGAGGAGCACTAAGCTTCGTGGCAAATATCATCACTGAACCGCCGGAAATTGCTGCTATTAAAGAAAAAATTAGAACCGTCAACAAGCAGATATGGGATTACTATGTAATATACATTAAAGAAAACACTATTGAGGGACGTAATGAAATCAAAGAAAGTCTTCATGGCCTGAAGGAGAAAAAAACAGAACTCAAGCTCGAATTAACCAACATCGAACGTCAGCTAGCCAAAGAGGTTCAACTCGTAGAACAAGAAACTGTCGGAGCAAAAATATACAGTGAGCTAACATCAATAACCGGGTGGCTTTTTGCAATATATTTCATGATTCATGCGTATTACTTTTATACTTCTACTCGGCAATTACCAATAGATATCAACATACCGGCGCTACGTGTCTCTGAAGCGCGAAGTTATCTCATAACGATGCTTATACTGCTGATTATTCACGCATTCTTTCAGCTTCGATCTATAATCGTACTGCGTCGAGCACTCGCGAATCTCATTCTCATACCAACATGCAGTTTATCAATTTTGCTCATAGTTTTTAATCTGTAGAATAACATGTATCCAGTTCTATTCGAGCTCGGCTCTATTTTTGTATCATCCATTTGGGTGCTTGTCAGTTTGGGATTCCTCACAAGTGGCATCATCCTCATTCAACTTACGGAAATGAAGAGCATGAAAATGGCTTTCCTCGTAAACAATTTCTTTCCAATGCTCATCTGGGGAGTTATTTCAGGTCGGGCGTTATATATTTTTATGAATATGCAGGAAATCTTCGCTGATCCTATCCAATATATTCCCATACGAATGCTCGGGGTTTGGGATAGAGGCTTCGAGTTCTGGGGAGTAGCGGCGGGTGTCATGGTGTACGCGTATTTTGCTGCCAAAAAAGCGGGAGAAAATACATGGCGCTGGTTAGATATCCTCTCAATATCCATTTTAGCAGGTATTCCATTTGGTCATCTTGGAGCGCTGCTTGAAGGTCTAAATTTCGGAATCGAGACGGATCTTCCATGGGGAATTATTTTTGAAACATCCAGCGTGCCATACACGGTACCGATTCATCCGACACAAATATATGCACTCGTCTACTCAATAATTATATGCCTCGTTTTAGGCTTCATATTTCTAAAAAAACCACTAAAGCACGATGGCGACATCGCCTTAACCGCAACAGTAAGCTACGGAGTAATAAGATTTATCGAAGAGTTCTTTCGGGGAGACGAGTCAATAACTATGCTCAATCTCAATATTACCTACCCGCTCATACTCATCCTCGTTGCAATCGCTGGTATTTCACTTGCTATTCGATATAATAGGCTCAATTTTCTTACAAAATACTACCATGAACGTCATTCTAAATCTCATTAGATATTTCTTCCATCCAATTCCTGGAAGCCCATTCGATTTCTATATACCGCTCATGATCGTAGCGATACTTCTCGTTTTGCTAGGAGTTGGTATTCGATATTATATCAAGAGCAGAGGAAAAGAAGACAAAGCTTTCAAGAAACTATTTCACAACCTTCCCTTCTCCTGCTATTGGTTTGCGGCACTCATTTTAGGAAATCTCTTCGGGCGATACGAAAGATTCCCACTCCTCGGAGCTCGATTCGTTCTCTACGGAACAATTATAGTAGCGCTCTATACACTAGGAAAAGCCATCTACCAGTATAAAAAAGTATATCCGACACACATCGCGCATCACGTTACAGGGACACCTGCTCAGAAAAAATATACGACAGAAAAGTACTCTCGCCGCTAAAAAGCTTAAAGTAGATAACCTTCTTTTCTTTGGATTGATAGAGATATATTCCCTCTGTATCCAGGGCAAAACTGTCATTTTCCGCTAAGGCATGGAGCTCATAGCAGTTCATAAACGACTCGTCACAGAACTGAACCTGCTTCGCGAGAGCCACGACAAAATGATTCGTATCATAGAACCAAGACAACTTCTGGATCGTCTGGGCAAATCGAGTAATGAAATCTACCTTATCGTTTTCGCTTCGTGTGATACTGACAATTTCGCTGTTCAACATGAAGAGAAATTGTTGATAATTAGGCGTAAATTGGAGAAAAGAAAGACCATCGCGAGTATAAGGAAACTCTTCTTCATGATCGAGTTGAATCTTGCCATTGCGCAGGGAAAAAGCTCGTAAGAGATTACCGGCAAAACCATAAAGACGCTGTATGTCAGGCTCAACGACAACATCGGTCATATTCTTGGGAACATCAATACGAGTCTTCTTCTTCGTGAGTGGATTAACATTCCAGAAGAGATCACCCTGCTTGAATACTAGATTCTCCTTCGAAGCGCCCACAAATGAAACTTTACCAGCGGTAGACGAAAATACGCCGGCCATATCAGCAAAAAGCGTGAACAGATCGGAAGGTTTTTCAGGAACCAAAAGAACGAAAGGAACTCGACTTACCGAACCGTTTACGACATTCACATCGAGACGAAAAGGCAAGAATCCAACCTTCGCAATCTGCAACGAGTGGAATCCCTCTTTGACGCTCAGGATTCGTGCCGGGAGCGCTCTGGCAATCTCCTGTCCATCCAGAATCACCTGGAGACCAGTATTACTTCCGTTAACAATAATGATACCCGTTTGCTCAATTTTTTTATCTAATGGATTGTAGGTGTATCCAAAGGCCATAAAAACGATGACCGTTGCCGAAAAAACAAAGGCCAGCACGGTCACAATACGATACAGAGAAACAAGAATAGTACGAAGTGAAATTCGCATAGGTTAGAAAGAAAACCTATTATTGAATCTTCATAATTTCGTACTCAATAAGACCTGATGGAGCATGAACGGTCACTACCTCTCCAACGTGCCTATCGAGAAGCGATGATCCCACAGGGGAAACATTAGAAATTTTTCCCTTGAGTGGATCTGCCTCCGTAGAACCAACGACGACAAATTCTGTCTCTACCTTTGTCTTGGTATTTTTAATTTTCACCGTGCTTCCTAGCTGGACAGAAGCTGTTTTTTTGTGGTCCTCAATAATCTGAACATACTTCACCTTCTCCTCAAGCTCCAAAATACGTCCCTCAACAAAAGCTTGCTCATTCTTTGAATCCTCATACTCAGAGTTCTCAGAAAGATCGCCGTAAGAGATAGCCTCACGAATCCTCTCTGCAACCTCACGTCGTTTTACATTTTTGAGATACTCGAGTTCCGTAACAAGCTTGTCGTAACCCTCCTTGGTAAGAATAAAAACTTTTGGCTCTGCTGCTGCGGAACCATCAACGATTGATGAACTCTTTGTTGATTTCTTAGTAATTTTTGCCATATCAATTGAAAATAAAAAATAAGTGGATAATACAATAAAACTTACGGTCGAATACGGATACTCGTTGGGTGCTCCTTAAGCTTTTGAAGAACCTTGGCCTCAATCTGACGAATACGCTCACGAGTGACATTAAACTCCTTTCCAACCTCCTCGAGCGTATGACCCACGCCATCGATAAGACCAAAACGCATCTCGATAATTTTGCGCTCACGTGGAGTGAGATACTGGAGCATTTCACGGATATTTTCCTTGAGAAGCTGTCTATTGGTTGCCTCTGCAGGGCTAAGAGCATCATCGTCCTCAATAAAGTCGCCAAGCTTGCTATCCTCCTCGGTTCCAACCGGAGCCTCGAGAGAGACGATATCCTGGGAGATTTTGAGAATATGACGAACCTTCTTCACATCCATGTCCATTTCAGCAGCGATCTCTTCTACAAGTGGCTCACGGCCAAGTTCCTGAACGAGACGTCGCTGTGCATGCGTAAGCTTATTAATCGTCTCAACCATATGGACCGGAATACGAATCGTACGAGCCTGGTCGGCAATAGCACGAGTGATAGCCTGACGAATCCACCATGTAGCATAGGTAGAAAATTTGAATCCACGATCCGGATCAAACTTCTCAACCGCTCGGAACAAACCAATATTTCCCTCCTGAATCAAATCCAAGAAAGAAAGACCACGTCCGATATACTTCTTCGCAATACTAACAACAAGTCGAAGATTGGCCTCAGCTAAACGAGATTTAGCCGTCTGATCACCCTTACGAATACGTCGTGCGAGATCAATTTCTTCTTTTCCTGTGAGAAGCGCAACTTTACCAATTTCACAAAGATAGAGACGAATGGAATCATTAGCAATCTCCTTCATGTCGGTCTGCTGTTGAACTTTTGCCTTTTTAGGCTCGACACTCTTGAGCGCCGCGTCGACGACTTTCGTCTCATCATCTTTTTTCCAGATAAGTGAGTCAGACTCCTTTGGGTCCATTACGTCAATGCCAAGATCGAGGAACAAAGCATAAATTTCATCAAGAAGGACAAGGTCCTCCTCAATCTTCGGCATAGCCTTTAAGAGCTCCGGTTGAGTTATGAAACCCTGCTGTCGACCCTTTTGGACCAATTCCTGTACCTCTTTTGAGAATTGAGCGAGACGATCGTCAGTAGGCTGAACAATGAATTTTCTGGTTCGTGATGCCATTCTTTGAGATAAAAAAATAAAAAACCAACGTTAACTTTTCAGTTTTTCTCGGAGCTGCGCGAGCGCTTCAATCAACTCCGATTTTTTGCCTTCTTGCTGGTAACTTTTAATAATTCTCTTCAGGGCTTCTAGCTGGACATTTTTACGATTTTGAAGCAGCTTGTCAAGAGCGGTTTGAACATCTTTTTCAAATATTTCAAGTGATACCTCGCTATACATCGCCTCGCCATACACGCAGTAGTAGGAAATTTTCGCCATTAATTGAGGTTCAAGCTGTTCCGCGAGATGAGAAATAGTCAGATCCTGACTTTTCATCACAACTTCCCGCATGGCAACAAAAATCTGTTGAAGATCCTCGGGAAAGTCGGACTCATGGAGCTCTCGGAAGAAATCCGGAACCTTTGTGGGCGCCTGCAGAGCACAAACGAGGATGAGCTCCTCGGGCCGGAGCCGTCGAAGTTGATTACTGGTATTATTCGAGATTGATTCACGCTGCTGCTCAATAGCGCGCTTGTCGAGAGGCTTAAACTTCTGCTGCTGAGCAACGCGCTTGAGCTCATCATAAATCACCACCTCCTTCACGCCAAGCCTTCCGGCAAGTGCTCGGATGGCAATATCCTGAAGAATTTTATTTTGAATGGCTCGGATATAAGAGAGGGATTCGGCAAGAATCAAGAGTGTTCGCTCGGGGGTAAGCGTAATCGCAGAAATTTCACGATCCAGATACACATCGAAGAACGGTCGAGCCCCGGCAATCGCCGCCACAAAAGGCTCTTTCGAAACTTTCAATGTATCGGCCGGATCCTTGCCATCAGGAATCGTAACCACACGGACATTCGCTTCGACAGCCTGCAAAACTAAATACGCTCGCTTCGTCGCCTCCCATCCCGCTTTATCATTATCAAAACAAAGATAGAACGTATCGGTGAGACGTTTAAGAATCTTCGCATGCTCGGTCGTGAGCGCCGTACCCGATGTCGCCACCGCCTCACAAATCCCCGCTTGGTGGCAAGCAATTAAGTCCATATAGCCCTCCACCATAATAACATGATGCTCGGCGCGAATAGCATTTTTTGCCTGAAACAAGCCATAAAGAATGTCACTTTTTTTGTACGCTGCGGTTTCCGGGGAATTCAGATACTTCGGCTCCATGCCTTTCTTCAGCGCACGTCCACCGAAAGCCACCACCCTTCCCAATCCATCCTGGATCGGAAACATCAACCGCATTCGGAAACGATCAAAGACATTTGTACCATCCATGTCTTTCATAATCACGATACCCGAGGCGATCAGATCGGTTTTGTTCACGCCCTCCTGGAGAGCCGTTCGATAAAACTCATCCGGAAAATCAGGAGAGAAACCGACATTCCACGTCTTGATTGTTTCATCTGTCATTCCCCTTCCTCGTAGATAATCCAGAACCTTCTTCCCCTCCTCGCTATCCCACAAATTATTTTTAAAAAACGTAACCGCAATATCATGCACGTCAGCAAGCTTGCGAATCTCATCTTTTGTCGCACCCTGACGCTGAGTTGTGGCGTGATACTGGGTATAGTCCAAACCGGCCTTCTCGGCCAAAGCCTTCAGCGCGGTAGGAAAATCAGCATTCTCCACCTCTTGGAAAAATTGAAAAAGATCACCACCCTTCTGGCAACCAAAACAGTAAGCGATCTGCTTCTCAACACTTATATAAAAACTCGGTGTCTTCTCGCTATGAAAAGGACACAAAGCTTTAAAATTGCGACCGGACTTACGCAAGACGACGTACTGACCAACGAGGTCCTCAATACTGAGTCGTTGTTTGATGTCGGCTACTAAGTCCATGGAAGGGAGAGTTACACGCTACTTCGTTTGCGGCGGAAAAATAGCAGAATACTGAGCAAAATCATAGAAAAGACTATTGCGCCAATGGCAATCATCTTTTGAAATGAGGTGAGGAAGAGTGCCAATCCTCCGAAAAAGGCTGAAATAGCATACATAATCAGCACAACCTGCCGCTCACTGTAGCCACTTTTCAGGAAACGATGATGGAGATGGTTGAGATCCCCCTTGAAAGGTGACTGTCCGCTCAATACTCGTCTCATAATAGACCAAAGTGCATCCAGAAGCGGAAATCCGAGTACTATCAGTACCGTTGCCACCTTTCCACCGGAAAAAATAGCCGAAACAGCTAAGAGAAATCCGAGAAACATACTGCCCGTATCACCCATCAGGATTTTAGGCGTTGGAAAGTCAAAAACGAGGAAAGCTCCGGCAATTCCAGCCAGAATTAAACTCATATAGACGAGCTGTGTCTGATCAATCACCTGGCCCGTTCGTAGACTTAGGAGGCAAAGAACAAAAAAAGCCAAACACGACACCCCACTCAAAAGCCCCGGAACTCCATCAAAAAAGTTCATACTATTTACCACAAACACGATCCACAGAATCGTAAATATCGCCCCCAGAACCAAAATTTCACTTCCAAAAAGATGGAACTGAATCTGATCCAAAAGTACAACTCCACCAAACGGATTTGTAAATGAACGAATACCTATGCCAAATGCGACTACAATAAGCCCTGCCAACACCTGCCCCATCAAACGAAACTTCGGCGGAAGCATCCAGCGATCATCAGCAAAACTCATACCAACAATGAGGGTCAAAGCCACCAAAACTCCAATAAAAGGTTTCGTAAGAGGAATAAACAAAAAGACACAAATCAAAAAAGATACAAACATCATAATGCCCCCATAATATGGAATAGCCTTACGCGTAAGCCCATAGCGCTCCGGTCGATCCATAAGTTTTAATTTAGGAAAAAGCCATAACGCCACAAGTACCAAAACAAACGTCAGTACAAATCCGGTAAATCCGGCGAGTAAAAAAGATGGGGTAAGAAGAGAAGAAAAACTCATAATACATATTAGGTCCGATGAAGTAACTTCCTGAACTTTAGCGCATTATTACGAGAAACTTCAAGTATTCCTACGCACTGAGAATCCAAAAAAGCTGCGTACACATCCTGTGCAAGATCGATATCTGACGGGAGAGCAATCTCCAATCCATTCGAAAGTCGCCTGTTTTCGTCATGCGAAATATCTATTCGCACAAGCTCCGAAACACCCGCCTCAAGCGGAAGGAGAAAGTCGGTAACACGAGCATCGGGACGAGAAAGCTCCTCGGCCGTATGCGCATCGGCAACAGAAAAAGGTCCAATCGATTCACGTCGTAAACTCCCAACAAAAGCGCCAACTCCTAACAGTGATCCAAGCGTATCAATCAAACTCCGCACGTATGTCCCCGAGCTGACCGAGCACTCAAACGTAAAATTCGGAGAATCAAAACTTGGAATATCAAAAGAAAAAACTTCTGTCGCACGTGCTTTCATAATCACCTCCTCTCCACGTCGTGCCCGATAATGCGCAGAAACTCCATCTATTTTGATAGCAGAATACTTCGGCGGAGTTTGGGAAATTTTTCCGAGTAAATTTTGATAGATAGTTTTTTCAATAAGCTCACGACTCACCTTCTCCCGCACCGTCTCATCATTACACTGCTGCGTAATCGTCCCTTCCCTATCCAACGTATCCGAAGTCGCTCCAAACACACCATCACCGGTATAAACTTTCGGAGAGGCAGGGAGAAACTCGAGCAACTTGAGCGCCTCACCAAAAGCGACAATCAATAGTCCCGTCGCAAACGGATCCAGCGTTCCACTATGCCCCACCTTTTTCGTCTCGAATAATCTCCTGCACGAAGCAACCACATCAAAAGATGTTATCCCATGTGGCTTGTCTACAAGGAGAAATCCACTGACGTTGGAATCTATACGAGTCATAGCATCTCATGAAGAATATTTCTCACCACCTCTCTATCGTCCCAATCACGACGCTGTCCATAGATCATCTGAACCGGTTCTGCCCCTTTGCCTGCAATTAATACGATATCACTTTTCTCAGCCATAAATAACGCCATTCGAATCGCCTCCCTTCGTGAAGGAATCTTCCAATATTTATCTCCTTCGTCGCGCGTAATACCTTCGGCAATCATCGTAATAATTCCCCACTCATCTTCTTCGTAAGGATCATCACTCGTGAGAATAATAACATTGGCATATTGATCCAGAAGCTTCCCGATTATTGGACGCTTCAGTTTGTCCCTTCCACCACCGGTCGCACCAAAAACAACAATTAATTTCGAGCCAATTGATTTCGTGATCTCCGAGTACATGGTTAGTACGCCATTTATGGCATCAATATTGTGCGCATAATCCACAACAACATGAAATGGCTGACCTTCTCGAACAAGTTCATACCTTCCGGGAACGGGTTCCGTCTGAGCGAAAACATCCTTAACGGTTTCGAGGGAAATCTTCTCACTCAGAGCAACACATGCTACAGAGAGCGCATTATACACATTAGGAACACCCGGTAAATTCATATGGAGATCAATCTCGCCTGCAGGAGTATGAAGCGTAAAATCGGTTCCCTCTGCGCCTAATGTGATATTACTCGCAAAACATGTGCCATCCTTCAATCCATAGGTCATTTTTTCTTCGGAAGAAATCACATCAAAAACAGGGAAACTAGCATCATCAGCATTCAAGATAGAAATACGTTTCGCATGAGATTTTCGTGAACCGGTGAGAAGATTTTTAAAGAGAAGTGTCTTCGCCTCCTGGTACTCCTCGAATCCTCCATGATACTCGATATGATCACCTGTGACGTTCGTGAGCAACACGGTATCAAAATCAACACCCCATATTCGTGACTGTACGAGTGCGTGAGAAGTAACTTCCAATACGGCATGAGTACATCCCGTATCCACCATCTCTTTCAAAAATTTCTGAATGAAAAAAGGGCTCTGTGTAGACATTTTTGTCGCATTCATCCACGTCTCATCACCCAATCGGAAGTTCACGGTAGAGGTCATACCAACTTTTTTCCCGCTCGCTACCAATACATTCGTAATCAAATTTACAACCGTCGTTTTGCCATTCGTGCCAGTCACGCCAATCACGTGGAGTTTGCGTGCAGGAAATCCATAGTAATACGCGGCAACCATCGCCTTCAGCTTGTGATACGTCAGGAGAATAGGTGAGTTCGACCCAAGGATAAACGAACGAAGAGAGGTAGATTTTTTCCTGAGCTGAACCGGCACCTCCCCTTTTCCTGTTTTTTGAAAAAAACGCTCTTCGGCAAAGACCTTATCGCGGTTCATCTGAGCCACCAGACTCTCCGGACCGTCAAATTTCTGAATTCCACGAATAAAACCCTTCGTCGCAATTTCAAGCTCCTTCGGAGCTCCCTCGATAGGATAATTCAAGAAATGAATCTCGCAGTAAATTTTCGTAACATCAAACGTAGGCTTGGGACCGTAATGCATGAGCGCGGGCGCCCAAGGCAACAGCTCGGCATATTCAGGATCCACCGCCCGCGCCATCACCGCGTACACTCCAAACTCCATCCCCACACCCAAATTCAGAGCCCTCACGTTCACCGTAGGAAAACCAATCGTATGGCCGATTCCCATCCCGGAGATAACATTACTTTTAAATATCATAAACAGAGATTAAACCAACTTTTGCAAAGAAGCCAACGCTCCGACAATCATCCAGAATTCCAAAGCCAAATCATTCTTCCACATCGGCGTATCTACCAATCCATGTAACAAAATCGCCACCAACATCGTTATACATACTAATGCCATTCGTTTCACGCCATCGTGTTTCTGCATGCGAATCACCTGCAAAAATAGCAACACCAAAAGCCAAACAAACCCTACCAATCCGACCAAGCCGGACGACAACCAGAACATCAAGAAAATATTATGCGGATGTAGCATCGTATTCTCATATGGCTCACGACCCAAAATCTTCGTAGCCTCATTCCCATACAATCTCTCGAACTGACCCGCCCCAATCCCTAAGAAAAAATTCTTCCCAATCAAATCCCCTGCCACCGTCCACACTTGCAACCTCACCGATGACGACGACCTACCGGCGACATTAAACAGCTGATTGAACTTTCCTCTATCTCCTGTCACGAAAAATATTCCCCCCACCACCGCCAATCCGACGAAAACAACGGAACACCATAGAAAAGCCTTACGGAACGAAACCTTCCAATACGAGAAAAAGAAGTGATAAATGCCATACCCGAATAATGACCCAAAAAGCCCAAGGAAAGCCCCGAACGACCGTGTAAGATACAAGGCAAAAAGCAGCATACCGGCGAAAAATCCATATCGAACCAGTGTCGAAACAGAAAGTGAATCCTCTACATGAAAGAGCTTCCGGAAAAGCCCAACCAACCCATCATACTCACGCGGGACACTCAAAATATGCCACAATCTCACCAATACGAAAACCGCTGCCGGCATAATATACAGCGCCAAGTAGTTCGCCGACTCAAAAGGCCCTGAAACGCGTCCATCGGGCGTGACCGTGAGATGAAATACAAACTGCAAAACCCCCCACGCGCTCAAAAAAACCGCCGAAATAGTATACCACTCGAAGCATCTCCGTATCGCCTTCAACCCCGGCAACACATGTTGCATCAGGTAGAAATACATCAACGGCGCAATGAACCAACCTTTCAGAATCCCGAGCAGCAAGTTACGATTCAAGCCCGCCAATGACGACTCCTCAAAAAGAGAAGAAACCAACGGCAACAATAATCCAATCAAAATCAAAGTAATCGGCGTCCACAGCGATCGCCTCCAATCTCCACTTGGGGTAAACCGCCTACACATGCCATAAAAATGCCTACTCGCATTACTCATAAATCCTTCCCGCGATCGATTCCATGCCAGCAAACTTCTCAAAATATAAACGAAAAAACTCACATAAATCATCCATTCTATCAACGTAAACGGCACACCATACACCGTGAACTTGACCGGTCCGAAATAAAACGGGAAAAAAGCTGACAACAAAATCACGGAAACCACCGGCCATCCCCACGAAACGATTCCCCACAAAAATAATATAATCCCCGGAATCAGGAGTTGATGAAGAAGCGAAAATGACCAGAAGGACAACATAGGGAAAATCCTAAAAAAACTACCATTTTTTGCTCTCAAATTTCTCCACCTCGATCACGCCATAGGTATCATCTTTTCTCCTATAGGCAACCGAAACAAGTCCAGTATCTTTATTATTGAAAATGAAAAAGTCATGGCCAATCAGCTCCAGCTGCTCAATCGCCTCATCCTCATGCATACTCTGAAGATCGCTCAACTTCTTGCGCTTCATGATCTGAGTCACGGCCAGCGGAGCCTCGTTTTGCGCATGAGTAAGCTGTTCTAACGTTGACTCCGGAATCCACTCCCCGCCCTGCCCACGTCGGTGATGCTTTCCTTTATATCTCTCAACCTGCTTCTTCAATTTCTCTTCAACGAGATCAACCGCCTCCTCCAACGTCACACCACTCTCCTCCGCACGCAAAATCGACGGATGCACAAAGAGTGTCACCTGGACGAGAAAGAGCTTCCCTGAATGCTTCAACTTATTATGTCGAACATCCACTCGAACCGAGCTAGACTCATCAATCAAGTCACTCGCGTACTTCTCAATGTGAAGAATTTTCTTAGTAATATATTCTCGCTCCTGATCCATCAAATTGACACCTTCACAAAAAAGTTGTAATTGCATAAAAATATGGTATAAAAAATAAAACTAAGAAAGTCCGTCGACCAGATTATACAGCACTTTTTCAGGCTCCGGCGAAAGAACCACACCCGAAGCCAAAAGGACCCCTTGCGCCCCAAGGCTCAGCGCCACCCTCACATCATTTTCATTTTTCACACCCGCTCCCACGAGTAATGGAATCGATCCCGCAATCTCCACAACTTTTGCGATAATCTCCGGCTGCGCCGTCGATACTGATACCGTTCCCCCAATTAACTCCGGCGGCTCGTACGCAATCGCATCCGGCCCATACCCCACAATCTCCGCTACCCTATCCGGACTCTCCGCGCACACAATCGTATATAATCCAACCTCTCTACACATCCGAATCGTCTGTTCTAATGTCTCAGAATCTAACTTCCTTTCTGCATGATTTAATAATGTCCCATACAATCCCGCCTTCTTCGCAGCAATAGCCGGCACATGTCCCGTCCTCCCCCCAAAATCCACCGGATCCACATGCTGCGCAAACACCGGCCCCTTAAACTCTTTCAAAACCGCCCCCACATCCAACATATTCACCGCAACGCCAATCGACGCCCCAGTCCCGCCCAAAACCGCACCATGCAGCCTCGCCAGCACCACCGCCGCCGGGCCCGTCGCCGCCTCATACGCCTTAAAATTGACAATAATCGCAGGTAATTTCACGAGCGTAGTCTAAAGGAAAATAGAGGGAGTGAAAAGGCAAAAAACAGTAGAATACGTTAGAGTTGTCTTCCACAAACGAACGAGTATCATATCAACGTCAGCTTAGAAGTTTGTATAGAAACCAGTCGTGTAACATGTCGCCAATTTTCTCAATATGAATCTCCAGTTCAAAAAACCTGACGTAGCACTTCAAGAGCTTAATAGAAAATATAACTGTTCAAGAGCACATCTTCTTAGGGCAAAACTAGGCGCTGCAAAAAATAAGAGCGATCGCGAATTGTTCTTTGGAGCTCTATTTGCTGAATCTTTGAACAAAATCAGCAAACACAAATATCTAATTCGGATACCTGAAAAAGATGAAGAGTGTGACATTGAACTGCTCGATCACTCTGAATGGCAAAGCAATCAAGAGCTACCCAAAAACGAAAGAATATTTGACCACTTTTTGATACAGAATGTCCAAATCACTGAACACGCCGTCGCCAGCGAGTTAAAAAAAGGAAACAATAATATTTATGAGATTTTCAAGCAGCATTTGGATCGCACAAAGCTTTCTCCAAGAGCTGGCGACTACTCCAGTTGCATTTTAGTGTTTTATCTCGGCCTTAATATAAATGGGGTAATTGGCCTGCAGGAATTACGAAGTATTATTCGAAGTACCAAGCAGAATAAATTTCAGCAAATTTGGGTTATAATTCCCAATGAGGGAAAGTATGGGATAGCAGAGCTTTGCCATTCAGAAGACCAATTCGAAATCGCAAATCTCGAAAATTGAAAATTGGCGACACGTCACACAACACGGGCTAGCCGGTTCGCTCGCCAAATAAAATTATTTTTTAAACACTTAATTATGTTAGATGATAAAAAGGAACTTACAAAAGCAGTCTTCATAGCTGGCATAATAGCATTCTTAGCACTTTGCGCATTATCGTTTTATTTTGAAAGAAGAGAGTTGGTAGCTTTAGCTATTGCAGTTATCTCAGGCGTAGAGTGGCTAGCGCTAAAGCGTGAATATAGAAAAAGATACTTAATGAAAAAATAATTTTTACTCGCTCGCCCATATTTTACGGTAATGTTTGGCTCCGCCAAAAAAGGTACCACCGCAAAACATCGGCTAGCCCGGAACATTGTATGAAAGCACAAAAAGTGAAACAATAAAATAAATATTTTTATTCCCATTACAATAGATCAATCACTAAAAAAATGGCGTATAGCTAAAGGCAGCGCAAATATAAAATATCTATTTACCAAATTATTTCAAAACTTTTCAAAATTCATTATGAAAAAATTAACATTAGAACGATCATTAGCAGCTCCAATGGGAGAGGTTTGGGAAGCATTAACGAACGAGGACAAGTTGAAAAAATGGTGGTCCCCTACAGGCTTTGAAGCGCCATATATCTCTGTTGATCTGAAAAAGGGTGGAATATTTCGATACTGCCACAAGAGTGCAGATGGGAAGGAGTTTTGGGGTCGAGGAATATACCAAACTATTGAGGAACCAAATTTGGTATCATGGCTAGATACATTCACGGACGAAAAAGGAAATCCTGTCCCGCCCTCATACTATGGAATGATTGGCGATGTGATAACAGAATCCATGGTTGAGTTCCACTTAACGGCAAATAATGACGGTACAATCATGAAAATGATCGGGGACAACCCATACGACGACTCCATGCTAGAAGAGATGAAAAGTGGATGGAACGGCATGTTTGATAAGCTCGAGGTACTGCTAAAGGAGAATACAATTTAAAATTGATCATAGGCATAAGTAATTTCACGAGCCCTCAATCTGCCGAATCTCATTCTGCTTGAGTTTCTTGATATGATGATATTTCCCAAGCTCACTTTTGACAATTTTTTCCATAGCCTTATGGGGAACTGAGCCACTATTCTCAAGTATCTCCAATCTATTAAGCTTCAAAAATTCATCAAGACTACTCCTCCAATCAGCCATATACATTGGCCTCTCAAGGGAAATTTGTAATTCGGCAAAAGAAAGAAACTGCTCAACGAGCAAATATAAATGCTTCAGCTCCTTTTCTATCATATAATTTTTAGCGATCACCGCCTCGGGAACGGTCACATCCTCTCCCTTCCAATGCGTAAGTCCCATATGATCCTTCGTACTATCCGCACGACTAACAATCAGTTCTGCTGCCGTATTGCCCGTAATGGCAAAATGAAATTTATTCTGAATGGTAGCAAAAAATTGCTTCGCCAGATCAGTTCCGGAATTATAATCAATACTCGTAGCAAAAATATCCGTAACCTTATGATACAAATTTTTCTCAGAAGATCTGATCGCTCGTATCCGCTCAAGAAGTTCCTGAAAATAATTCGCTCCAGTTTTCCCTTCAGCCAACCTCTGATCATCCATGACAAATCCCTTGACGATATATTCCCTCAAGCGTTGTGTAGCCCATATGCGAAACTGAGTACCACGGTAAGAATTAACACGATAGCCAACGGATATGATCATATCGAGGTTGTATAAATTCATCTCATACTTCTTGCCATCCGAAGCAGTTATCCGGAATTTCCGGATAACTGAATTCGACTCTAGCTCGCCACTTTCAAAGATAGTAAGCACATGTTCATTAACTGTTCTCACATCTTTTCCAAATAAATCAGCCATCTGTTTCTGCGTCAACCACACCGTCTCATCCTCAAGCTTGACCTCAATATGAGTCGAACCATCAGCAGACTGATAGAGAAGCATCTGAGAACCGCTATTGTCGCTTGCCTCTGAATTCATACAGATAATATAAAATTATACCGCACCAACAACCATAGGGTATGGCATATATACCCTTTCGTCCACACCCAAACCGCTTTTCCCATACCAACAGCTTCAATTTTCTGATGTCCATTCCTGACAACAGATATTACACAATAAAGTATAGTACAATTTTATTTAGACTGTTGTAATTTCCTTCGACATCTGTCTATACTCGCAGCATGGAAACCTATACGAACGTGCTTCTATTTACGGGAGAAAATACATACCTGGCGGAGAGGACGCTGGAGAAGCTGAAGAGTGACTTCACGGGGAAGCACGGGGATCTCAATATTACGATTCTAGATAACGAGGAGGAGCTGACGGCGAAATCGATTCTGGGGGCGCTGAAGGCTGCACCTTTTCTCGGAGAGAAAAGGTTGGTTATTATAAAAAATTTCTTACGGCTCGGGGATAGTGATGATCAGGATAAGATTGAGAAGTTTTTGGATGAGATTCC